>NZ_JAWDJJ010000168.1:0-6384 GCF_032465695.1 Actinomyces sp. MRS3W | reverse complement strand
GCCCCCGCCAGAACATGGACATCACCGCCCCCGCCTTGCGCCGCTACGCCGAGGCGGCGATCCGGGAGCTCGTGAAGCACACGGCGCCGCGCGACAACGTGGTCGGCTTCCAGCTGGACAACGAGACCAAGTACTACGACGCCGCCAACGCGGACATCCAGCGCGCCTTCGTCGACTCCCTCAAGCAGCGCTTCGGCGAGGGAGACGAGGGCCTCAACGCTCTCAACGCCGCCTTCGGCCTCAATTACTGGTCCAACCGGGTGAATGCCTGGGAGGACTTCCCGGACGTCACCGGCACCATCAACGGCTCCCTCGCCGCGGCCTTCGACGCCTTCCGCCGCGGCCTCGTCACCGACTTCCTCAGCTGGCAGCGCGCCATCGTGGACGACTACCGCCGCGAGGACCAGTTCGTCACCCAGAACTTCGACTACGAGTGGCGCGGCTACTCCTTCGGCATTCAGCCGGCCGTCGACCACTTCAAGGCTGCCGACGCCGTCACACTGGCCGGTGTCGACATCTACCACCCCGGTGAGGACCACCTGACCGGCCACGAGATCGGATTCGGCGGAGACATCTCCCGCTCGCTTAAGGACGGCGACCCCTACCTCGTCATCGAGACCCAGGCCCAGGGGCAAATGGGCTGGCTGCCCTACCCCGGCCAGCTGCGCCTGCAGGCCTACTCCCACCTGGCTTCCGGCGCCTGCGGCGTCATGTACTGGCACTGGGGCTCCATCCACAACTCCTTCGAGACCTACTGGAAGGGCCTAGTCAGCCAGGACTACTCCGCCAACCCCACCTACCTGGAGGCCTGCACGGTGGGTCGCGAGTTCGCCGAGCACGCCGCTGCCCTCACCGGCCTGCGCAAGCACAACCGAGTGGCCATTATGGTGTCCAATGAGGCCTACACCGCTCTGGAGTGGTTCAGCCTCGAAGCCGGCTTCCCCCGCCAGTACGCGGGCGGCGCGGGCTACAACGACGTCTTCCGCTGGGTCTACGACGCCCTGTTCGACCTCAACATCGAGGTCGACGTCGTCCCCGCCGACGCCCCCCTGGAGCGGCTGGCCCGCTACGCCGTCCTCGTGGTTCCCGCCCTGTACGTGACGCCGGCGGCCACGACGACGGCGCTGCGCGACTATGTCGCCGGCGGCGGGCACCTGGTTACCACCTTCCGCACCGGCGTCGCCGACGAGAACGTCCAGGTCTTCACCGACCGTCAGCCCCACGGCCTGTCCTCCCTCCTGGGACTCGGCACCGACCAGTTCACCCGCCCCGAGGGCGTGGCACTGCGGCCCACCGGCGCGCTTGCTGCGGCCCTGAGCGACGACGCCGCAGCCGACCCGACGGACCCGGCCGTGCTGGCCACCTCCGCCTTCATGGAGCTGCTCACCCCCGTGGACGCCGCCGCGTGCGAGGGTGACGCCGCCGTCGAGGTCCTGGCCGAGTACGACCACCACGCCTGGAGCGGTCCCGCGGTGGCCGCCCGCGCCGTCGGCACCGGATCCATCACCCACCTGGCCACCTGGACGAGTCCCGAGCTGCTGGCTGCGGTACTGCGCCTGGTGGCCGAGCGCGCCGGCGTCGTCGACTGGGCGCAGGACCTGGCCGGACGCGTCACCGTACGCAGGGGCGTCAACGGTCGCGGCCGGGAACTGGCCTACTTCCTCAACTACTCGCGCGACGCCGTCGAGCTGACCCTGCCGATCGGGGGCGACGACGTGCTCGGCACCGCCGGTCAGGCGGGCGACCGGCTGGAGGTCGGCGCCACCGTCACCATCCCCGCCTGGGGTGTCCTCGCCGTCGAGGGCTGCGAGAACTGACGCACCCGCAAAGAAGCACCCCACCAGCAGAAAGAACCATCATGACCGCATCCGCCACCCGGCCCGACGCCGGCTTCCAGTTCTACGTCACCACCGAATCCGACCCCTGGTTCACCCCGGACACCCCCGTCACCATCGAGCCGATGCAGACCTTCCCCGGCGCCTTCCTGCGCCTGGACGCCCCCGCGCAGGAGATCGACGGCTTCGGCGTCTGCTTCAACGAGCTCGGCTGGGTGGCCCTGTCCCGGCTGGAGGAGGCCGAGCGCACCGAGGTGATGCGGCAGCTGTTCGCCCCCGGCGTCGGCGCCAACCTCACCACCTGCCGCATGCCGGTGGGCGCCAACGACTTCGCCCGCGACTGGTACTCCTACGACGAGGTCGACGGCGACTACGCCCTGGAGCACTTCTCCATCGCCAACGACGATGAGACCCTCGTGCCCTACATCAAGGCCGCCCAGGCGCAGCAGCCGAACCTCACCCTGTGGGCCTCCCCCTGGGGACCGCCGAGCTGGTTCAAGCGCAACAAGCACTACGCCTGCGCCGCCCCGAACCCCATGAGCGAGCAGACCAACTTCGACAACGGCCTGTCCCCGGACAACCAGATCGAGGAAGGCACCGACGGCCTCATCCTGAGCGACGAGGTCCTGGACGCCTACGCCCGCTACTTCGGCAAGTTCATCGACGCCTACCGCGAGCGCGGCATCGACATCTCCATGGTCATGCCGCAGAACGAGTTCAACTCCGCCCAGATCTACCCCGCCTGCACCTGGACCCCGGAGGGACTCATCAAATTCCTGCGCCGACTCATCCCCGAGATGGAGCGTCGCGGCGTCAAGGTCTTCTTCGGCACCATGGAGCGCCCCGACGACACCATGGTGGAGAAGGTCCTGGCCGACCCGGAGGTCGGCCCGCACATTGAGGGCGTCGGCTTCCAGTGGGACGGCAAGCGGGCCGTGCCCTTCGTCCACCACAACCACCCCGAGCTGAAGATCTACCAGTCGGAGCAGGAGTGCGGGGACGGCAAGAACGACTGGCGCTACGCCCGCTACGCCTGGACCATGATGCGCCACTACTTCAACAACGGCGCCAGTGTGTACGACTACTGGAACCTCGCCCTTGATGAGGGAGGCGTCTCCCGCTGGGGCTGGAGCCAGAACTCGCTGGTCACCGTGGATCCGGAAACCGGCAGGAGCCGCTTCACCTACGAGTACTACGTGCTGCGGCACCTGTCCGGGTTCGTGCAGCCGGGCGCCCGGTTCGTGCCCGCACTGTCCTACACCGGGTATGAGAACCTGCTCGCCTTCCACAACCCGGACGGCTCGGTGGTGGTCGCCGCCCAGAACGACATGACCATCCCGCAGGAGATCGTCGTGGGTGTGGGGAACAAGAACGTCACCTTCACCGCCCCGGCCGACTCGCTGGTCACCGTGGTGGTGCCCGCCCAGGAGGTTGAGGTGGCTCCCAAGCCGCTGGCCTGATGCCTGCCGGTGTCTGAGGCGACCGCATGGCGGGTTGGCATGGTACGGCGGCGTCGCGTCTGCGCACTGCACGACCTTGGGGTACGGTTTACGACCCCGGGGAGGTCGTGAAACGTCCCCCGGGGTCGGATTTCGTCATTCGGGTCGTGCGGTGCGCGCGAGGCCGCTAACCCCGGAGTTGGATTTTGTCACCTGAGGTACCGCGGACCACCCACGGGCCCGGTGTTCAGCGATAGCCGTCCCAGGTGGGCGAGGGGAATAGCACGGGCTCCCAGCGCGCCCATTCCTCCTTGAGGGAGACGGGCGGACGCCGGAAGAAGCGGATCTGGGCGCCGTCCATGGCCTCGATCGCCATCTCCACCAGCGGCCGCATCGTTGGCCAACCGCCCGCCGCGACGATGTCTGGCGGCAGCCGCCAGGTGAAGGTGGAGTAGAAGTCCCACACCTGATCGGGGCGGTTGATGAAGTAGTTGTAGGCGGGGTGGCGCGGGTCGGTCGCCTCCATGCCGAGCGTCATGTACAGCTCCATGAGCTCGGGGCGGGCCTCGTTGAAGGCGACGAGGTAGCGGAAGTAGGCGGGCAGGCTGATGCCGTCCGGATGTGTGGCGGCCGGGTCACCGGAGTCGATGAAGTCCTGCGGGGTGCCCTGCCGGTCGTAGCGGTCACCGAGCAGGAGCTCCAGCAGCCCGTTCTTGGTGCCGATGTAGTGCAGCAGTCCCGCCTGGGTGATCCCGACGGCGTCGGCCACCTCTTGCAGCGACAGGCCGTTGAAGCCGTGCTTGGCCACCAGCTCGGTGGCGACGTCGACGATCTGCTCGCGCCGCTCGGCGGCGGACAGGCGGCGACGTTTCGGGGTGGTGGGCGAGGACATGACTGGATCTTATGGGTCGGTCAGCGGTACTTCGAGCCCGCGCGCCGGACCGGTCGCTGAGCCCTGTCGGGGCAGACGCCGCGGCCCCGCCCGAGGAGTTCGGACGGGGCCGCGGCGTGGGATTGAGTGGGTCAGCGACCGGTCAGCGCACCTTCTTGATCGCCAGGATGGAGAAGCAGCCGATGACGGCGCAGGCGATCGAGATGGGGAAGACCAACGAGTAGCTGCCGGTGTGAGTGACCACGAAGGAGGTGATGATCGGGCCGCACATCTGGCCGAACGTGGTGGACATGTTGAGGATGCCCAGATCCTTGCCGGCGGTCTCCGGGTTGGGCAGGACGTCCACGTTGAGGGCCTGGTCGACCGACCCGTACACGGCGTAGCCGAGGCCGGCGATGCCGGCGAACAGGTACATGCCCGTCGTCGTCGGCATGATCCACGGCATGGCCACACCCAGGGCGAAGCACAGCGAGGCGAGTACCACCGGCACCTTGCGGCGGTGCAGCAGGTCGGAGATGGGGCCACCGAGGAAGCCGCCGATGAGGCTCATGACCAGGATGATGGAGTTGGTGACCGCCACCGTCGCAGCGACCTGGGAGGCCGAGAGCTTGAGGTAGTCCTGGATGATGTACAGCTGGTAGGCGTTGATCATCTGGTAGGAGATGAGCATGGTGAAGCGGCCGAAGAAGGCCTTGTAGAAGTCGCTGGCGCCGCGCGTGGGCGGGATGAAGGAGCGGGCCAGGTCACCCAGCGACTGACCGGTGGCGGGCAGGTCGACGGCGGAGGGCTCGCGCGGCCACAGCGCCACGGCGACGATGCCGGAGATTCCCATGAGCACACCGCCGATGACGAAGCCGGAGGTGGCCGCAGAGCCGCCGGCGATGAAGGTCGCACCGATAATGGCGCCGAGCGGGTAGCCCATGGCGGCGCCGACACCCCAGAAGGTGGACATGGTGCCGCGGATGGATTCGGGCACGCGGTCGGACAGGACGGCGACGGCCGGGGCCAGCATCATGTTCAGACCCACCATGCACAGGCAGTAGTCGATGGTGAGCAGGGTGCTGTTTCCGATAACACCGACGGCGAAGAGCGTGACGCCGCCGATGACGCCGCCCCAGATGACCCACGGGGTGCGGCGGCCGAAGCGGGAGCGGGTGCGGTCGGAGAAGTTACCGAAGATGAGGTTCGACACCAGGGAGACGACGGCGGTGATCGCGTTGATGGTGCCGAGCAGGGCGTCGGGGTTGGAGACACCCAGATCCTTGAGGCGCTGGGGCAGGAGCACCGAGGCGATGATGCTCAGGCCCACGGCCCACAGGAGGGAGATGAGCAGGAACCCCGCGCCGAACCGCACCATGGAGGTGCGGTCCAAGGGTAGGCCGGTGTCGGGGGCGAGGTTAGAGGGCGTCGAGGTTTCTTCCTCGACGAGGGACGCGGGCTGCTGTGCCATATGCGTGGACCCTTTCATCGAACGGCTGTGTTCGCCAATACGGTTACTTACTATTTAGTAAGTTCGATGGAGAGCGTAATCGCCCGGCGCACAGCTGTCAATAGGGTTGTTTCGGTTGTGCGCGGTGCGAGCGGCCGGGGCGAACGGCGAATGGTTCGCCAGCTCTGACCGCATCCCGCCGGATCTCACAGCGGGCGCTGAGCGCCGTCGGCTCGCGCATGCGGAAGGCTTATCCCATGCGCCTGACCGACGACCTCAAGGACCTCGCCTCCGTTCCGGCCTTCCGGACCCTGCTCGGAGTGCGGCTCGTGTCCCAGACCGGCGATGGCATGGTGCAGGCGGGGCTGGCTACCCTCTTCTTCTTCCAGCCCCAGAACATGACCACCGCCTCCGGCGTGGCCGCGGCACTCGTGGTCATGCTGCTGCCGTTCAGCATCGTCGGCCCCTTCACCGGCCCGTTCATTGACCGCTGGAGTCGTCGGCAGACCCTCCTGTACGGCAACCTGCTGCGGGCCGGACTCATTCTGCTCACCACGCTCGCGCTGCGCCTGGCCGGAATCGGCCCCGCCGTCTACGTGCTCGTGCTCGTGGCGCTGGGCGTCAACCGCTTCCTGCTGTCGGTGCTGTCCGCCGGGCTGCCGCAGATCATCGACCACGAGCGGCTGCTCACCGCCAACTCGATCGTGCCCACCCTCGGCGGTGCGGCGACGGCGCTGGGCGCCGTCATCGGCTTCGTGCTGCGACTGACGCTCCCGGCGGGTCTGGCGC
>NZ_JAWDJJ010000167.1:0-2629 GCF_032465695.1 Actinomyces sp. MRS3W | reverse complement strand
GACCCCGGACCCCGCCGTGCTGCGCTGGGTCATCCCCGACGGGCTGCTGAGCTTCTCCGGGACCGTGGCCCGCGCCCCGCGTCTGCTGCAGGCCCTGCTCGACGACGGCACCCTGGCGGGCGTGGAGGTGGTTCCGGGGGCGGTGCTCACCCTGCTGGGCGAGGGCCGGCGCTGGTCGGCCGACGGCGCCCGGGTGCGCGCCGCCCTGGTGGATGCGCTCGGCGTGCCCGGATCGTGGGTGCCGGCGGCGGGCGCCGTCGGGGTGGGACCGGACGACGCCTTGGAGGCGGCCGCCCGAGAGATTGCAGCCGGCCCGGTGGGGGCGATCGCCACCGCACACGGCGGCTCCTTCACGGTGCGGGGTGTGGCCGACGGCGTCGTCGAGGTGGCGTTGGAGGGCGCCTGCCGGGACTGTCCGGCAGCGGTCATCACCATGCATGCGCGCTTCGAGCATCTGCTGCGGCGCCGCTGCCCCTGGCTGGTAGCGGTGCGTGAGGTGCCGAAGTCCGCGAGCTAGCAGACTCACCCCGCCATGCGGTCAGGCCGGGCGGCCCGGGCGTGCGGGTGCGCTGAGCAGTTCGCGCACGTCGTCGGGGTAGGGAAAGGTGCCCGGCTGGTAGGCGCACAGGGGCTCCTCGGCGTGTAGGTCCCCGGTGGTGTTGAAGGCGCGGGCCCGCGAGCCGCCGCATACGCGGTTGTACTCGCACGCCCCGCATTTGCCCTTGAGCTGGGAGGTGTCCCGCACCCCGGTGAAGACCTCGCTGTTGCGGTAGATCTCCGTGAGCGAGGCATCGCGCACGTTGCCGGCGCTCTTCTCCAGGAAACCGGAGGGAGTGACGTCGCCGATGTGGGAGATGAACATGAAGCCGTTGCCGCTGGAGACGGTGATCGGGGGCCGACGCCGGCGCTCGCCGTGATCCAGGCCCAGCTCCACGATCCGCTCCCGCAGGCTCCGGTAGAGCGGACCCAGGTGCATGGCGGCGATCATGTCCTCGCCCTCGATCCCCCGCTGCGCCAGCGCGTAGCGCTGCAGGGAGACGCGCCGGAAGTGGTGGCCCTCGGTGGTCTTGGCGGGAACCGCCTCACCCATGTCGTAGAAGATGTTGAGCACATCCTCGATCTCGGCGGCGTTCAGGCTGCCCAGGTCCACCCCGCGGCCCGTGGGCACCAGCAGGAACCCGGACCAGGTCATGGCCCCGTACTCGCGCACGAGCGCCGCAATGTCCGGCAGCTCGTGGACGTTGTGGCGGGCGACGACGGAGTTGATCTGCACCTTCATGCCGAGTTCGCGGGCCGCCTGCCAGCCGGCGACGGTGCGGTCGAAGGTCCGCTCCACGCCCCGGAAGGCGTCGTGGGTGGCGGCGGTGGCGCCGTCGAGCGACAGGGAAATGACGCCCACGCCCGCGTCCTGGAGGCGAGCCAGCGAGTCCTTGTTCAGCTTGTCCGTGCCGGAGGGGGACACGGCCATGTGCAGGCCCAGGTCGCTTCCGTAGGCGGTCAGCTCGGCCAGGTCGGGCCGCTCGAAGCAGTCCCCGCCGGTGATGATGAAGATGACCGCCGGCTTGCCGAAGGAGGCGGCCTCATCCATAAGGGCCTTGGCCTCGGCGGTGGTCAGCTCACGCGGGTCGCGCAGGGGCCGAGACACGGCCCGGCAGTGGCGGCAGGCCAGCTGGCAGGCCCGGGTGGACTCCCAGGTGACAAGCATGGGGCGCTGCGCCGGGTCGTGGCGCTGCATGCGCACCGGACGGGCGGTGCGGGAGCGGGTGGCGGTGCTCATGCGCGGGGCTGACGCTCGGCCCACTCGTGGGGGCTGACGCGGCAGCCGGTGTAGAAGGGGGTGTCCACGCGCACGTGCAGGCGCGCCTCGGTGTAGCGCTGGTGGTGGATGACGCCCTCGAGGCGGTCCAGGGAGTCGGCCTCGAAGCCGAGCACCCACTCGTAGTCGCTCATGCCGAAAGCGGCGAGCGTCGACCCCTTGACGTCGGGGTACTTGGCGAAGCCGTTGCGGCCGTGGGCCGCCATGATCCGCGAGCGCTCCTCCGGCTCCAGCAGGTACCAGTCGTAGCTGCGCACGAAGGGGTAGACCATGCACCAGTCGCGCGGCGCCACCCCGCCGAAGCAGGCGGGGATGTGCTTGCGGTTGAACTCGGCGGGCGTGTGCAGCCCCATGCAGGACCACACCGGCTCCAGGTAGCGGCCCAGGGCGCTGGCGCGCAGACGGTGGTTGGCGTCCTGGAGCTTCTCCGGGTCGTCGTCGAGCCACCAGATCATGAGGTCGGCGTCGGAGCGGAAGCCGGCGACGTCGTACCAGCCGCGGGTCGTGACCTCGGAGACGTCGATGAAGTGGGTGGACTCCCCCACCAGCCGGCGGCGCGTGTCCTCCAGCGGCGGCAGCGGCGCCGCCAGCCGGTAGACGGCGAACAGGGCGTAGTGGTTGCGGTTGTTGACGGCGTCGAAGTCGATTTCGGTGGCGTCGCGCGGGTCGTGGTGGGGGCGGCGCTCCTCGTCCTCGAAGCGGTGCAGGCGGGGTGCGCCCTGGCCGCCGTCGACCTCGGGGTGGCTGTTCTCGTGGTCGCCCATGGGGTGTCTCCTTCGTCGGTGATGGGGATGGGTGGCAGATGGCTGGGAT
>NZ_JAWDJJ010000166.1:0-1773 GCF_032465695.1 Actinomyces sp. MRS3W | reverse complement strand
CCGTGGGGCACTCGTCCAGGGCGGCGCGCAGGCGGGCGAGCCGCGCCTCGAGGTGGGCGGCGTCGAGCACGGTTCCCCCGGTGGGGGTAGCGGTCGGGTTTGAGGTCATGCGGTGGCTCCGGGGCGGGTGAACGGTGCGAGTTCGCCGGCGCGCAGTCGCAGCGCGGCGGCGAGCGAGGGTGCGGGGGCCAGTCGGCGGGCGGCACCGGCCGGAACCGCGGCGGCCAGCACGTCGGTGAGTGTCTGCGCCAGGGCGGCTTTGGCGTCGGTCGCCGCCTGCCCCAGCCCCAAGCGTGCGGCGGCGGCGCGGGCGCCCTCGATCCCGGCGGCGGCGGAGACCACCAGGTCGCAGGCGCCCTGCTGGGTCAGGCCCTTGGGCGGTGAGGTGATGCGGGCGCGTTGGTCGGCTGCCCAGGCGTCGACGACGGCGGTCGCATCCGCGCTGTCGGGCAGCAGTTCGCCGCTGCGTGCGCCGGCGCCGGCGGCCTCCCAGGTGCGGGCGGCGTCGTCATGCACGGAAACGAGCGCGGCCTCCAGGCGTGAGGCGATGGATTCACGGGCGTCCCCGGCGAGGGTGGCCAGGGCGGCCGCGCGGGCCTTGGCGGTGCGCCCGAACCAGCCGGACCGGAGCTTGCCGCCTTGGGCGAGGGGGGCGAGCGGCCCGCCGGAGGAGGCGAGCGTGACCCAGCGGGTGGTGGGGGCGCCCTGCCCGCAGGTGCCCCGCTCGACGTCGGTGCGCAGGTCGGCGCTGGGGGCGTCGAGGAGTTTGAGCGAGGCCGTCTCCAGGCGGGTGGCGGCGTCGTCCTGGGCGTCAATGTCGTCGGCGAGGGTGATGAGGTCCGCGCGCAGGCCGGTCCATAGTCCGCGGCCGGTGCGACGCACGAGCCCCGCGGCGCGATGGCGGCCGGCCAGCGCCCGCAGCCAGTCGCGCAGTTCCGCGACGGAGGCCTGGGGCAGCAGGCCCTCGTGGGGGCCGACGTCGGGGATGACGAAGAAGGGCGATTCGGCCAGGCCAAGCGTGTCCAGCCGCTCCATGAGGTCGCGGCGCACCTCGGCCAGGACCTTGGCGGGCACCCGGTTGAGGACGACGCCGATCGGGGTCTCCCGCCCGGCGGCCTCCTCCAGGGAAGCCCAGGGGGTGTGGTCGCCGTAGCGGGCGGCGGTGGTGATGAACAGCCACAGGTCGGCGGCCTCGAGCAGTCGGGAGGCGAGCGCCCGGTTGGTCTCCTGGACGGAGTCCAGGTCGGAGGCGTCGACGAGCGCCAGACCGGCCGGGACAGCGGCGGAGGTCACCGTCACGCAGATCCCGGCGACGGGGTGGTCGGTGAAGGCGTCGGCGTCCTCGGGGTTGACCACGAGGACGGGGGTGCGGGTGGTGGGGCGCAGCACGCCCGCGTCGGAGACTTCCTCGCCCAGGATGGAGTTGACCAGCGTGGACTTCCCGGCCCCGGTGGAGCCGCCGACGACGACGATCGCGGGGATGTCGGCGTCGACGAGCCGCGGCAGGACGTGGTCGCGGATCTGCGCGATAAGGCTGGAGCGCAGGCGGCGGGCGTCCTCCACGCCGTCCGCGCTCAGGCTGAGGTCGAGGTTCTCCAAGTCCCCCACGGTGTCGGTGAGGACGTCGATGAGCTGTGCGCGACTGAGCGCAGAGACGGGGACGTCTTCTCCGACGGGCAGCGGGGAAGCAGATGAGGCCATGCCACCACCTTAGGCGGAAGGCGGGGCGCAGCCGGTATCGACCCGCCTTCCGCCTAAGGTGGTGGCATGGCC
>NZ_JAWDJJ010000165.1:0-7256 GCF_032465695.1 Actinomyces sp. MRS3W | reverse complement strand
GGTCATGTTCGAGGGCCTGGGCTGGCGGGGGAGTCGTGTCCTGGCGGTCATCTCGGCCTGCTGGCTGGTGCTGCCGGTGTGCCTCGTGCTGGCACCGGGCGCCTGGCTGGTCGGGTGTGTTGCTTCCGGCGTGGCCCAGGGCGGCTATTTCGCCGCCCTGTTCACCATTGTCATTCGGCGCAGCGTCAGCGTGGATGAGAACCGGGAGACGACGGCGTTCATGCAGACGGCCGGTTACGTGGTGGCCGCGGCCGGTCCGGTGGTGCTCGGCTGGGTGCATGAGGCCACCGGCGCCTGGCCGGTGCCCTTCGTACTCGTGGTGGTGGTGCTGGTCATGATGACCGTCTTCGGGCAGGTGGCTGCCAGCCGCCGCGGGACGGCGCGGCTGGATGCCATGGCGCTGCTGGCCCAGGCCGAGGCGCCGGAGAACGGAGAATCGCGGTGAGTCCACGCCAGCCGGCCGGCGAGCCGCTGCCCGGCATGGGGCAGCTGCCCCCACAGGCCGGGGCATCGGCGTCGGGCGGGCCGCGACCCTTCTCGGTGTACCTGCACGTGCCCTACTGCCGGGTGCGCTGCGGCTACTGCGACTTCAACACCTACACGAACCTGACCATGGGGGCGGGGGCCTCGCTGGGCGACTACGTGGACACGCTCGCCGTGGAGCTGGGCGCCGCCCGCGCCGCCATGGACGACTGCGGCCTGCCGCAGCGGCCCGCGCAGACGGTGTTCGTTGGCGGGGGCACACCCACCCTGCTGCCAGCCGGGGACCTGGCCCGAATGCTTGACCTGGTGCGCGGCACCTGGGGCCTGGCCGAGGACGTCGAGGCGACCACGGAGGCCAACCCGGAAACCGTTGATGCACGCTACCTGGCGCAACTGGCCGAGGCGGGCTTCACCCGAGTGTCCTTCGGCATGCAGTCGGCGGTGCCGCGGGTGCTGCGCACCCTGGACCGCACGCACACGCCCGAGCGGGTGCCGCAGGTGGTGGCATGGGCCCGGGCAGCGGGACTGAGCACGAGCCTGGATCTCATCTACGGCACGCCGGGGGAGACGTTGGACGACTGGCGCCGGTCCCTGGATGCCGCAGTTGAGATCGGCCCGGATCATGTGAGTGCCTACGCCCTGGTCATTGAGGAGGGCACGCGCATGTGGGGGCAGGTGCGCCGCGGCGAGCTGCCCCTGCCCAGCGACGACGATGAGGCCGACAAGTACGAGGCGGCCGACGCGGCACTGGCCGCGGCGGGTTACGAGTGGTATGAGATCTCCAACTGGGCCCGGCCGGGGCATGAGTGCGCGCACAACCAGGCCTACTGGCGCGACTGGGACTGGTGGGGCGCCGGCCCCGGGGCGCACAGTCACCTGGGGGACGTGCGCCTGTGGAATACCAAGCACCCGGTGGCCTGGGCCGGTCAGGTGATGGCCGGGCGGCTGCCCGTCGCGGGGCATGAGGTCATTGATGCCGATTCGCGGGAGCTGGAGCGGGTCATGCTCGGCATTCGTATGCGCGAGGGCCTGGAATTGGCGGCCCTGACCCACCGCGGTCCGGAGGGCCCCGAGCCGACGACGGCGCACGGCACCCCCGCCCGGCTGGTGCCGGTGGTCGGCCGGCTGGTGGGGGAGGGGCTGCTGGAAGCGGCCCCCGCCCTGCGCGGCCGCGCCGTGCTCACCCTGCGCGGCCGGCTCATGGCGGACTACGTCACTCAAGCCCTCATCGACTGACCGAATCGGGCCCGCGACGGGCACGAAAAGCTGGCCGAAGGTGAAGGTGTCCGCATCGTCGATAGTCTGGGGGAGCCTCGGAACACGCGTGAGGACGGGGCACCCTCGATAGCGTGGTGGTCGCCACGCCGATGGGTCTCATGGACTGTGGTGTCGATTTGGCATCATGGAACCATGAGTACGGACATGCCCTCGTATGGAGCACCGCAAGGCAACGGCCAGGGATACGGGAACACCCCGCCCAGCTATGGCAGTACCCCGCCTGGCTATGGAAACGCCGCCCCCGGCTATGGATATGGCGTGCCCGCGCCGCAGCCCACCATCTCCGTGGGCGACGGACTGTCCTGGGCCTGGGCGCGCATCACCAACAACCCTGTCGTTCTGCTGGTCGGATTCGGCATCTGGACGATCCTCGGCCGTATCGGCGCCGAAGCCAGCTACACCGTCAACGGCGTTGAGCACCACTACGGCCTGGGCATCCCCGGAGGTGGCTTGATCACACTGGTCGTGGCACTCATCAGCCCCATCCCACTGGCGCACGTCGGGCTGCTGACCAGCTCCGGCCGCAAAGCTACCTTCGCCGACTTCTTCACCTTCCCGAACTTCGCTCGCACCGTACTCGCCCTCGCCCTCTCGGGCCTGGCGATTGCTCTGGGCTCGATCCTGCTCATCGTTCCCGGTCTCGTCCTGCTGTACCTGCTGACCTTCGTTGAGTACGTCGGTGTCGAGCACAACACCGGCGCCATCGATTCCATGAAAATGTCCATGCGGTTGCTGGCGGACAACCTCGGGCTCATCCTCTTCGCGCTTGTTGGCATACTGCTGCACATCGTGGGCAGCATCACGGTCATCGGTTGGATCATCACCGGCCCGCTGGTAGCCCTCATGACCACCTACGCCTACGTGCGCGTCCAGGGACGCGACGTCGCCCGCTACCCGAGCCAGGGCTGACGCCGACTTCCGACGGCTCACACCCCGAGACATCGGCGTGCTTCCGGTCACCTTGTGCCCGGAACGCGCCGATGTCTCGTCATGTGGGACGGGCACTGTCATAGGCTGCCCCTAGCGTCGTCGCGTCTTTGATGAGACGACCAGCACACTGACCCCGAAACGAGGAGTCTCACGTGGAGTTGCAGTGGTGGTCCATACTGCCCTTTGTTGTCATGCTCGCCTCGATCGCGATCTTCCCGCTGGTCCCGGCGACGTCCCACTGGTGGGAGAAAAACTCCAGTCAGCTGACGGTTGCCCTCATCCTGGGGATCCCCGTCGCCGTGTGGATGTGGATCGCCCTCGGTTGGGAGCCCGTCTTCGCCGCCGTCGTGGAGTACGTGCAGTTCATCGCGCTGCTATTCGCACTGTTCGTCGTCTCGGGCGGGATCTTCCTCAAAGGTGACATCGAGGCGACCCCACGCAACAACACGATCTTCCTGGCGATCGGCGCCGTCCTGGCCAGCTTCGTCGGCACCACCGGCGCCGCCATGCTGCTCATCCGTCCACTGCTCAACACCAACCGCGAGCGCGAATACCGCGTCCACACCGTCCTGTTCACCATCTTCATGGTGGCCAACTGCGGCGGTCTGCTCACCCCGCTCGGCGACCCGCCGCTCTTCCTCGGCTTCCTGCGCGGCGTCCCCTTCACCTGGACGTTCAGCCTCGCCATCGAGTGGCTGTTCGTCAACGCCATGCTGCTCGCCAGCTACTTCGCTCTCGACTCCTGGTACTACTCGCAGGAGCCCGCGGCCGACATCCGCGCCGACAAGACGGAGATCGAACCCCTGGGTCTGCGAGGCGCCACCAACCTCGTGTGGTTCGTCGTCATCATCGCCGCCGTCGCCTTCGCCCCCTCGATCGATGCCGAAGCCATTGAAGCGGGGCATGCGACCCTCATGGACTGGATCCCGGTGCGGGAGATCATCATGCTCGCCGCCGCCGGCGCCTCCTACAAGCTGGGTGACAGGAAGGTCCGCTTCGAGGACAACCAGTTCGAGTGGGGGCCGATCGCCGAGGTGGCGGCCCTGTTCATCGGCATCTTCCTCACCATGATCCCGGCCCTGCGCTACCTCGACGAAGTCGCCGGCAGCCTCCCGCTCAACGAGATCACCTTCTTCATCTTCACCGGCGGCTTGTCCTCCCTGCTCGACAACGCCCCCACCTACGCCACCTTCTTCGAGATGGCCGGCCAGGTGGCCCACCCAGGCGGTGCCACTGTTGCGGGTGTGCCGGAGCTGTACCTGCGTTCCATCTCGCTGGGCGCCGTACTGTGCGGTGCGCTCACCTACATTGGCAACGGCCCGAACTTCATGGTCAAGTCGGTTGCGGAGGCGCGCGGGGTCGAGATGCCCTCCTTCGGTGCTTACATCGCCCGCTCCTTCATGTACCTGGTGCCCATCCTCGTGGCCATGGTGCTGCTGTTCATCGCCTCGCCGCTGTGGGCCAAGATCGTCGGCGTGGTGCTGGTGATCGCGCTATTGGCCAACAATGTGAGACTGCTGCGCTCCAGCCGCCGCCTGGCACTCGTCGACGCCTGAAATCCGCGACATTCGGTACAGGCCGGCCCGGGCACCCTCGCGGATGCCCGGGCCGTGCGGTTTCTTCGGCGGAGTCTTCGCGGGCCCGGTCAGGAACCGGCCTGCTCACCCACCCAGCTGATGAAGTTCTCCTCCCCGGAGCCGGTCAACTCGGCCATGGTGTGCCCCTGACCCCAGACGGTCGCGAAATCCACCGACTGGCCGGCCGCCTGCAGCGCCAGCGCCAGGTTGACCTCAACGGTGCTGGCCGTGTCGCCCTGGGTAATACCGGTGCGGATGCGCCAGTTCGGAGCGACCGTGGAAGTGCCCGCCCCCTCGTAGGCACTGGAGATGAAGTACATCGGGTTGTACATGTGCTCGCGAGTGAGCACGTCGATGCCCAGTGAGTCCGTTTGGGTGAAGTCGGAGTCGTAGCCCGCCGAACCGTAGTCGTCGTTCCAGTCATCCAGGGAGGCGTAGGAGTCCTCGTTGGCGGCGATGACATCGCGGGAGAGTTCGGAGAAGTGCAGCGCCGTGTCCCCAACCCCGAGGACGGTGTTCTCGGTCTGACCGCGGTCAACGCCGTCGAGCGCGCCGACGTCCTTGGTCGCGGCCTTCTGACTGGTGACGAAGCCCTCCAGACCGGTGATGGTCGCCGTGTTGGTTGACGAGTCGTAGGAGACCCACTCCACGTCGGTGTTGAGGGCGGCGATGTAGTCGTCCACGCTGTCATAAGTGACCGACTCGGATTGTGTGGACCCCGAGGACTCCGCCGAGCCTGCCCCAGGACCGCCATCCGTCGGCGCCCCGTCGGGTGCCTCGCCGTCGCCGGGTGCCCCGGAGGGAAGACCGGAGGCGTCACCGCCGTCGGGGCCACCACTGGCGCCGCCGGAGGCTCCATCGGCGCCGCCCGGTCCGCCGGATCCGCCCGCGGCATCCATGCCGGCCATCTCGGTCGTATTCGGGGTGTAGGGGAACTCGGTGGCTGCGAGGAAGTCGTTGAGGGACTGCTCAATGACGCCGACCATGTGCTCGTAGTAGGAGCCGGCCAAGTACTGCCCGTCTGCGGACTCTTCCAGGGTCAGGGTGTTGCCGCTGGAGTCGACCAGCCCCAGGCCGTTGAGATAGCTCGCGTAGGCGGCCGCCAGGTTCTGGGAGTAGACCTTGGTCCAGGTGCCCTCCGCACGCGTGCCGGTGGTGGCGAACTGGCCCATATTCCACTCGTAGGCGGCGTTGGCACTGTCCAGGCTCGTGATCGGGCACCAGCACATGGCCCCCGCGATCGCGTCGGACAGCGCGGCGCCGTCGGTGTCGGTGGTGGCAGCGCCGAGGGCCTCCAGGTACGGCGTGTACAGCTCACTGTCACCGGACGCGCCCATGATGGCCGACTGGGCGCCGCCGCCGGAGTGACCGAACACGTACATCTGCTCCGGGTTACCGGGGAGAGCCGAGGCGTTGTAACGCAGGTAGCGCACGGCCGCCTTGAGGTCGGTCACGCCCCACGGCGCGTTCCCGGCCGCCGCGTCCGTGGTGGAGTCCTTGCCGCGCAGGCCCGCCTGGACGTAGATGAATCCCGCCTCCATGTAGGCCGAGACCGTGTTGTAGGAGTACTCGCTGGGCGGCTGCTGGGCCGCATAGCCGGGGGTATTGACCGGCAGCACGACCGGCGCCGTCGCCGCCGTCCAGTCGCCCACGGCGCCGTCGGCAGCGACCTCGGCGGTGAAGGTGCCGTCGCCGTTGTCGGTGGCGGACATGTAGGCGCCGGGCACGAAAATGCCGAGCGTCTCATAACTGGTGTCCTGCGGGGAGGCCACATAGGACAGGCCGAGCTGGTAGTAGACATCGCCGTCGGCGTCGTAGCTCCAGGCCGCGGAGTCAAGCGCCAGGTCGGTACTCGTGGGCGCGGGCGCAGAACCCGAGGCGGTGGCCGTAGCGGTGGAACTGCCGGAGTCGTTGCTGCAGGCGGCCAGGCCGGCCGCGCCTAGCAGAGTCGCCACCGGCACCGCCCCCAGGAGAGTGCGTCGTGAGAGTCTCATCAATGGTGTCCTTCCCGTCGGCATCAGGGTCATGCTGAACATGCAATCCGGCCGGGCTGAATGTCACCCTGGCGAGTTGCTGTGAGCCGCTTGTGAAAGTGCCCGCCTGGGCGACGACGTTCCGGCCTGCTTCCCGTCAGCGGGTGCCGGGGGCGGTGACGAAGTCGATGAGCTCCTCCATCCGTCCCAGCAGGCTCGGCTCCAGATCCTTGTAAGAGCGCACCGTGGCCAGGATCCGCTGCCAGCCGCGGGCGATATCGGCCTGGTTGGCGTGAGCCCAGCCGAGTGCCTCCAGAGTGCCGTGCTTAATGTCCACCCCGCGCGGGATGGTCGGCCAGGCTCGCAGGCCCACCCGCTCGGGCCGGACCGCCTGCCACACGTCCACATACGGGTGCCCCAGGATGAGGATGTTCTCCCCGCCGGGCAGGGCGCGCACATGCTCGGCAATGCGCGACTCCTTGGACCCGGGCACGAGGTGATCCACGAGCACTCCCGCCCGCCGCTGCGGCGACGGCCCGAACTCGGCCATGACCTCCTCGAGGTGATCGACGCCGTCGAGCATGAGGACGACGACGCCCTCGTGGCGCAGGTCGTCGCCCCACACCTTCTCCACCAGCTCGGCGTCGTGCTTGCCCTCCACCCAGATGCGGGAGGCGCGTGCCACGCGGGCCCGCTCGCCGTCGACGGCGTAGGAGCCGGAGGCGGTCAGCCTGCGTCCGCCCGCACTGACCGGACCGGCGGGGGGACGCTTGCGCGGGGCCGGCGGGTCGACGATGACGGGTCGCCCCTCGAGCCAGAAGCCCGGTCCCAGTGGGAACGCCCGGCGCACGCCGCGCCGGTCCTCCAGCACCACGACGTGCTTGCCGCCCGATTTCTCCACGGCGACGGCGGCGCCCACGAACCCGGTCTGGCGGTCCTCCAGCACCATGCCGCGCGTGAGCGCCACATGCACCGACTGGGGTCGCACCGCGGTGGGGCCGACGCGATGCGGATC
>NZ_JAWDJJ010000164.1:0-5141 GCF_032465695.1 Actinomyces sp. MRS3W | reverse complement strand
GGGTGACCCGGCCCGAACACCGGGTCACCCGCCGTTCCTCTCTTGTCGGCTCTGATCGGCACGGTCAGGAGGTGGCCTCAAGGTTGGCGACGTACTTCTGGATCAGGTCGAAGATCTCGTGGTCGTACGGTGACCATTCGGGGTGGGGGGTGTCGGGCCCGGTGTAGGGCTCATCCTGGTAGTACTTCTGCATCTGAGCCATTTTCTCCTCGAGCTCGGCCTTAATGCCCGCATAGGCGGGGTCGTTGGCCACGTTGTTGAGCTCGGCGGGGTCAGCGGCCAGGTCGTAGAGTTCCCACTCGGGCTCGTACAGCTTGTCGGAGGCTCCCGGCACGCCCAGGCCGGCCCCGTAGTAGTAGATGAGCTTGTAGTCGGCGGTACGGATGCCGTAGTGGCCGGGAGCGTGGTGGATCGGGTCGTCGTGCTCCCAGTACCGGTAGTAGACGGCGTCGGGCCAGTCCTCGACCTGCTCACCCCGCAGAATCGGCAGGAAGCTGCGCCCCTGGCTGGTGGGGAGTACCTGGGAGGCATCCAGTCCGCAAATGTCGAGGAAGGTGGCGGCGAAGTCGACATTGGTGATGATCGCCTCGCAGGTCGACCCGGCCTCGATGACGGCCGGCCAGCGAATGAGCATCGGCATCTGCAGGGACTCATCGAACATGAGGCGCTTGTCGAACCAGCCGTGGTCGCCGAGGAAGAAGCCCTGGTCGGAGGTGTAGACCACCATGGTGTTCTCTCGCAGCCCGTGGGTGTCGAGGTAGTCGAGCAGGCGGCCGACGTTGTCATCGATCGACTGCACCACCTGCAGGTAGTCGCGCATGTAGCGCTGGTACTTCCACTTCATGCGTTCGGTGCGGTGCTCGGGGCCGCGCAGGTCTTCGGGCACGGGCTCCTTGAGGTCTTCGGCCGCGAGGTCGTCCGCGATCGTCATATGCACGCCGCGCACCGCCTTGGAACGGGTGGCGTGGTCGTCGAAGAAGGTCTCTGGTTCGGGGATGTCCAGGTCCGCGTACAGGTCCTTGTGCTTGGTGTCCGGAATCCAGGGTCGGTGAGGAGCCTTGTGGTGGACCATCATGACGAAGGGACGGTCCTGGTCCCGCTGCTCGAGGAACTCCAAAGACAGATCGGTGACGATGTCGGTGGCGTAGCCGGGCACCCGGCGTCGACCGGTCTCATCGATCATTTCGGGGTCGATGTACTCCCCCTGGCCGGGGAAAACCTTCCAGGCATCGAAGCTGCGGGGCGCCGCCTGCGGGCTCTCCCCCAGGTGCCACTTGCCGAACATGGCCGTCTGGTAGCCGGCGTCGTGGAGGACGTCGATGAAGGTCGGCACCCGATAATCCATCTCGGTCCAGATGGAAGAGCAGCCATTGATGTGACTGTAGGTGCCGGTCAGGATGGTGGCGCGCGAGGGGGCGCATACCGAGTTGGTGCAGTAGACCCGGTCCAGGCGCATGCCCTCCTTGGCGATGCGGTCCATATGCGGGGTCCGGTTGACGCGGCTGCCGTAGGCGGAAATGGCGTGGGCGGCGTGGTCGTCGGACATGATGAAGATAATGTTTGTCCGGTCGGACATGACGATTCCTTTCGATGCACTCTGCGCAGGCAGAGTCCGGGTAGACCTGTGACAAGAAGCTGAGTGATCAGGACTGTTTCGGTTCGAGCGTTGTATTCACTCCTTCCCCAAGGAGGGAGCCAGCATCACCCGGCGATGCTGGGGACTGGTGGTCATCTCCTCAACGATCGCCTCGGCGCACTCTCGCCCGGCCTCGGTCAGCGGTAGGCGGGAGTAAATGAGGTCGGGCCACAGCGTGGTGGACAGCGGCCCCTGGGCGAGTCCGGCGACGGTTGTTCCCGGGCTGTACATGCGGACCGCGCGGACGGCCGCTTCGACGTCGACGCCCCAGCTGCACAGGACCGCGGTGCGTTCCGGAGCGGTCGTCCCCGCAGTCAGCAACTGCCTGAGTGAATCGACGACGTCGCGCTGGTAGCGCTGCGCCTCCGCCTCCGTATGAGTGTCCAGGCTGACCAAGCGCTCGGCGTCGACGCCGTTGTAGCACATTTGGAGGCTGACGACGGGATGCTCGGCCACCACCTTGAGCAGCTCGGCCCCGCGTACGCGCTCGGCACGGGAGTCCGCCGTCGGCCGCAGATGAATGAGACGGCGTATCCCGCGTGATACGAGCAGTTCGATGACTTGCCGCACGCCGGCGGCGTAGTCGAAGTCGACGGTCGAGTAGGCCTGCTCGGTCTGTCCCATCCCGCAGTCGAGTGCCACGAAGGGCAGCGAGTAGCGAGCGACGGCGTCGCGCACGAAGTCGGATGTGGAGGCCTCGTCGTGACCGACGAAGACCAGACCATCGATGCGCCCAGACCGGTAGTCCGCGAGCGCGGCCGCTTCGACGTCCTCACCGCGAGGGTCGAGCAGGACCAGGCTGATGTCGTGGTCGCGCAGGACCGGGCGCATGCCCTCGACGATTGCCGCGTACCGGGGCAGGGTCAACGGCTTGTCGAGGAGGACACCGACGGTCCCCGATGCCTTCGACTGCAGGTTCCTCGCCCAGGAGTTGGGCACGTAGCCGAGCTCCTTGGCGATCTTACGCACCCGCGCTTTGGTCACCGGAGACAGGGCGAGGGTGGTGGAGTCGTTGAGGGCATAGGAGACCGTCGATACCGACACCTGTGCTCGTTCGGCGATGTCCTTGAGGGTGACCCGTCGGCCCGTCATGATCCCGTCCTTGCTCATGGTGCGCAGGAAGCGCGGCTCACTGGTGATTCGCTCCGCGCCCTGCGGCGGCGGCGCGCTCCTGGAGGATCACTGCATTCTGCTCCACCCGTTGCTTGCTGAGCGGGTAGACGAAAAGGATGAACAGTCCCACGATGAGGTAGAGAACGCCGGGAACGAGGGTGGCGAACATGTAGATGCCGCCCACGGTCGACTCGCTCTGGGTGGTGGCCTCGGCGTTGAATCCGACCCATCCGAGGGCGTAGCCGCCCAGTCCGCCGGCGATGGCCTGGCTGAGCTTGCGCGCCCAGGTGTTGAGGGCGTAGACGGTGCCGTCGTCGCGCTCACCGCTGCGCACCTCCTCGTAGTCAATGACGTCGGTGACCATGGCCCACACCAGCATGGTGTACAGGGCGGTACCGAAGCCGGCGATCATCATGAGGCCGATGTATACCCACGGGTTGTGGATGTGCAGGAAGTAGACAACGACGTAGATGGCGCCTGCGAGCAGTGCGCCCACACCGATGATCTCCTTCTTCCCCAAGCGACTGGCAAGCGCGGCGGCAATGGGGGCCAGCACAATAATGGGAATGTAGTTGACCAGGCCGCCGGGCCCGGAGAGCCGGCCGTCGTTGAAGTGGTACAGCCACACGTACGGGAGCATGGTGTTGGAGAGCATCGCCGCAAGGAACAGGACGATGTTGGAGGCGATCAAGGACAGTAGGGCCCGGTTGGAGAACAGGGAGACGATCAAGCCGCCGAAGCCACGTCCTTTGCCGCTGCCCTGAGCAGGCTGGTGCTTGCGCACGCGTTCGGTGACCAGGTGGTAGCAGGCGAGATAGCAGCCGATGGCCAGCACGCCGACGCCGATGGCGCCCCACAAGAAGTTCTCCGGCACCACTTGGCTGACACCCTCAATGGTGACGTACAGGAACAGCGGGGGGACGAGCGTGACGATGATGCCCGCAAGCGTTGCCCCGAAGGAGCGGAAGACGGACAGCTGCGAACGCTCCCCGGGATCGGAGGTGATGACCGAGGCCATCGAGCCGTAGGGGATGTTGATGGAGGTGTAGCAGACCGAACCCCACAGTAGATAGGTGACGGCCGCATAGGTCATCTTGGCACCGTATGACCAGTCGGCGATGCCGAAGAAGTACATGAGCGAGCTGGCCACGACCACCGGCACCGCCATGCGGCGGATCCAGGGGCGGAAGCGTCCCGTGGACGCAGGCCGCATGCGGTCCAGCAGGTGTCCCCAGCCGACGTCGGTGAACGCGTCCAGTATTCGGGCGGCAAGGAAGAGGGTGCCAACGTGGGCGGGATTGAGCCCCACCACGTTGGTGTAGAAGACCATGAGGTAGGTGGAGGCGAAGAGGAAGGTGAAGTCGTTCCCCCAGTCACCGAAGAGGTAGCCGAGTTTGTCCCGGATGCCGAAGGGTCTGGGAAGCGCCTCGTCCGGGGTGGGGGCCTGTTGGGCAAGGTTCTGGGTC
Source organism: Actinomyces sp. MRS3W (assembly GCF_032465695.1). NCBI lineage: Bacteria > Bacillati > Actinomycetota > Actinomycetes > Actinomycetales > Actinomycetaceae > Actinomyces > Actinomyces sp. MRS3W. Next base: position 926 of record NZ_JAWDJJ010000164.1, on the reverse strand, counting down.
ATGGAGATTCCTGTTCTGCGGTCCTGCGTCGCTGCAAAACGTCCGGCCGAGGCGACGGTGCCCGCGGCGGAGTACTTCCAAGGTACGAAGGTTCAACAGGCTGAACGAGGGGTTCAAACGTTTGAAGTGGGACTTAATTCGAGGACGCCCGGCCTTGCCACGGGTCACCAGTCACGGGCGATGAGTCATCCGCGCCACAACCGTGGCGCGCAGTTTCCGTCTGGCGGCGCATCGCTGGTACAGTCACGCCCCGGGCCCCGGTAGCTCAGTGGATAGAGCGTCTGCCTCCGGAGCAGAAGGTCGCAGGTTCGAATCCTGTCCGGGGCACCACCGCGCCCGAGCCGGTCTCGGCGGGGGCTTTGGAGGACGATTTCCGACCCCGGGGTACATTCCACGACCCTGGGGTGGTCGTAAACCGTACCCCAAGGTCGGAGAACGTACGACCGCACCCACGGAACACAGGTAGACCGCCGCTGCAGCGGCGGCGTCCGACGCGTCCGGCCGTTCAGTGGGCGCCGGCGGCGAAGTCCCGATCCGTGTCGAAGATGACGCGGTCCTCGGCCACAACGAGCCGCCCGGAGCGGTTGTCACCGAAGCGGCGACCGATCGTCCGCTCCGCCCAAGGCTCCCAGCCGGGCCGACCCGTCTGGATGAAACGCACCCAGGCCGAGTGCATTGCGTCCGCGAGCGCCTGCGGCGGCGCGCTGCCAAGGGTGTGCTCGCAGTACGGCTCGCTCAAGCAGTCGAAGGCGAAGGGAATCTCCATGCAGTGGGTCGCCAGCCCCATCGGTCCGCAGCAATGGCTGAACTCGTAGGCGTAGCTGCCGCCGGTCTTCCCGGCATCGGCAGCGGCGGCCCGCTCGGCGCGCGCGAGGAACCAGGCAGCGAGCGGAATGTGGAAGACGGCATCCGAGATGAGGTTGCCG
>NZ_JAWDJJ010000163.1:0-19258 GCF_032465695.1 Actinomyces sp. MRS3W | reverse complement strand
CTGCGGCGTCGCCGTCTGCGCCCGCCCCGTCCCCGCAGGAGAGCTCTGCGGACGCCACCCCTCCGATGGGAACGTCCAGCGCCGCGTCGCCGCAGGTTGCGGACACGAGCCTGACCGACGAGCAGATGTCGGAGATTTCTGAGCTTCCCACCGGCGTGCTGGACGCCGTCGAGGCTCCGGCGGACGCCCAGGCGCAGCCCGCCGCCACGACTCCTACCCGCCGTTCCCTCCGCCATCGCATGGCCGCCGCGGATGAGACCGGCGCCGCTCCCGAGGAAATGACGCCGGCGGATGGCGCGGACGCTGAGCAGCCGGAGGTGGCCGGCGGCAGCGCCGACGGTGCCGACACTGCGAGCACCGGTGAGCTCCCGCGTCAGGAGGCCGAGGAGCCCGCTGCTGAGTCCCCGGCGGAGTCGGCCGACGCCGATGCCGCGGCTGACGTTTCGGCGTCGGAGGAGACCGCCGAGGCGGCCCCGGTGCCAGCGCGTCGCCCGATTGTCCGGATTCCTGCCGGCGCTCAGGGAGTGCGCACGGTGGATGCGGATACGGGCGAGCTAAGCGCGGTGCAGCCGGTCATTCAGCCAGACGCGGACTCATCCGCCCCGCAGGGAGAAGATGACCAGGCGGAGGACGCGAGCGCCTTCGGTGGCATTGAGAACCCGCAGTGGCCCGCCCTGTCCACGTCGTCGACCCCGAATGCCGCCGCAGAGGCCACGGCGCCGGATGCCGACACCTCCGATGAGCAGGAGCCGGCACAGGACCAGCAGCCCGCTCCTGTCCAGGAATCGGCGCAGTCGCAGGATGCCGCGGCGGAGGCGCCGTCCGCCGCAGTGGAAGAAGCGCAGGAACAGGCCGGCGAGGGCGGCTCGCGGGTGGGGCGTACCCTGCTCATCATCCTGCTGGCCGTGGTGATTGCGCTGGTTGTGCTCGCTATCGTGTGGTACCTGCTCAACAGCGGGACCAACTCCGCCCTGCCGCAGTCCCTCCTGCCGCAGGTGGTCGACGACTTAACCCAACTGCTCAGCTGAGCGGCGCGCGTCGGGTTGGCCACACTCGTACGCGCGCGTGCATCGGGTCGTAGGCTGACCCGTAAAGTTGTCGGCCTAGCCGACATACCGATGTATCTGCTGCAGAAGGAGCCCCGTGCCCGCTACTGAACACGCCGTCGAGTTGGCCGTCACCGCGGCCCGCGCCGCCTCGGAGAAGAAGGCGGAGGACATCGTCGCCATCGATGTGTCTGAGCGCCTGGCCTTCACCGACGTCTTCCTCATCGTGTCCGCCGCCAATGACCGCCAGGTGCGCGCCGTCGTCGACGCGGTGGATGAGGCCATGTATAAAGCGGGGGCCAAGAGTCGGGCGCGGGAGGGTCTCGAGGAGGCCCGGTGGGTGCTCATCGACTACGCCGACGTCGTGGTGCACGTGCTGCAGGCCGAAGACCGCGAGTACTACGGGCTGGAACGGCTGTGGAAGGACTGCCCGCTGGTGACGCTTCCCGACTTCCAGACCGTCTCCGCCGAGGACTGAGCGCCGAGAACATGAGCACGAAACTGATCCTGTGGCGGCACGGCCAGACCGACTACAACGCTGGCATGCGCGTGCAGGGGCGCGTTGATATTCCTCTCAATGCCGTGGGCCGTGAGCAGGCCCGGGCCGCAGCGCCGGGGCTGGCCGCTTTGAACCCGGTGCGGATCGTCTCCTCCCCGCTGGCGCGGGCACGGGACACCGCGCGTGCGCTCGCCGACCTGACCGGAGTCGAGGTCGAGTTCGACGAGGGTTTGCTCGAGCGCTCCTTTGGTCGCTGGGAGGGAATGTCTCGCACCGAGATGGAGGCCGGCTGGCCCGAGGAGTACGCCGCCTGGCGTCGCGGTGAGGAACCCGCCGGGATCGGTGTGGAGACGCGCCGGGCGGTGTCTGCTCGCATGGGAGGCACACTGCGGCGGATCCTGGAGGAGACTCCGCTCAGCGACGCCGACCGTACGATCGTGGTGGTGTCTCACGGTTCCGCGCTGACGCTTGGCGCTACCGACCTGCTGGGGATCGAGCCGACCAGCTGGTTCGGGCTGCGCGGGCTGGACAACTGCCACCACGGGGTGATCGTGCCGGGGGAGCGGGTTCCCGGTTGGATGCTGGCCGAGTGGAACGTGCAGTGACGGCAGCGGCGACGACGGCGCTGGTGGCGGCGGCGACGCCGGTGGCGACGACGAGCGCCGCGGGGACGCTGCCGGCCGGCGGGTGAGGCACGGCACGCGATTTTGATTTGCCTGGGGCGGGTCAGACTCCGTAGAGTTTGGGCGTTGCCCATGAGGGTGACACCCGCACGGGGCTATGGCGCAGTTGGTAGCGCGCTTCCATGGCATGGAAGAGGTCGGGGGTTCGAATCCCCCTAGCTCCACGACCACCACCGCACTCCGCGGTGGACCAGGTTACCCGCAAGGGGCTATGGCGCAGTTGGTAGCGCGCTTCCATGGCATGGAAGAGGTCGGGGGTTCGAATCCCCCTAGCTCCACTCGGAATGTTTCGCGCCCCGCCGGTGAGGCGTTGGGCGCTCTGGTGGGACCTGTCGGGATATCGATGCGCGAATGTCTGAATGTGGCACAAACGACGTTGGCGCTCCCGGGAGGCGCCTGACGGGCCGCGGGATTCCAACGATTTGGGCGCCGTGCTCCGCTACTTCAGCGCCGTTTGTGCCGATTTGCGACAGTGTTGCGCCCGGCCCGGGGCACAATCGGGGTTATCGGCGGATGATCGGCGTAACGGCGGTGCTTGAGGTGAGTTGTTGTGTTCCCGGTGTTTTCGGCTGGGTGGGGTGAGGCGGCCTGAGCACGCGGGGTAGCCCCCGACGACGTCGGGTAGCCCTCGAGGACGCTCCCCAGGCCCGCGTTCTCGCCGGTTCAGGAGCGTCCTCAACGGTTACCCCGCATGCTCGAGAGGTGCTCGTGTTCCGGTCTCCGAGTGCCGTTCCTGTCCTTGTTGGCATTGAGTGTGCTTTTGTGCACCATCGTCGCAAGTAACGTCACCGTACCCTGATGCCATGGGCTGTACTGACTCCGTCTCCCCGTTCTGCCAGTTGCCGACCGACAAGTGGCAGTGGCATCCGTCCCCGCTAGCCGGACAGATCGTCTACGTGACGACGCGCAGCGATGCGGGCGAGGTGAACCTGGCGCCCAAGAGCTGGGTGTCTATGGCTGCCTTCCACGGGCCGATCATCGGATTCGGGTGCAGTCGGCAGCATCAGACATATACCAATGCAACGGCGACCGGCATGTTCACCATCAACTTCCCGACGGCGGAACAGGCGGGGCGGGCAGCACAGGTTGCAGATGCTCCCAGGGAGTTCCGCTTGCGAGCTTCGGGTCTTTCTCTGGATGGGGTACGGACCAGTGGCGTGCCGCATCTGCGCGAATGCCCGGCATATATGGAGTGCCATCTGGTCAAGAGTGTTGAGTTCGACGGAGGTGAAACCTTCCTCTTCGGGAAGATCGACGTCATCGCGATCCATAGGGAGTTGAGCAGTCTCCCCATCGAGGAGGCTTATGCCCGGCTGGCACCCGCGTTTTTCTGTGAACCCGGCGTTATTGGTGAGCTCCGGCCGCTGACAACGACCACGATCCGTTGAGCAGGTAGCCCGGCGTGGGGCGAAGGACGGCGGCTGCGTATTGAGAGGTCTGTGCTGACTCCAGTTGGACCGTTATTGCGCGCTTGGACTGCCTAAGCGCGGATGGACCGTCCCAGACGCGTTCTCAGGTGGTCCAACCGCTGGTAGGTGGTCCAACCGCGGGTAGGTGGTCCAACGCGAAGGGCCCGAGCCGATGAGTACACCGGCCCGGGCCCTTCCCATTGCTTACTCCGTGCGGTCACAACCCGCCGAGGAACTGGGCGATGAAGATCTTCACGATCATGGCCACCGGGTAAACCATGGCGTAGCCGAGGGTCACGCGCGGGTCGGCGCCGGTGCGCTCGTTGGCGAAGGCCAGGACCGCCGGCTGCGTCTGCAGGCCGCCGAGCAGACCGGACAGGCGCGTGCCGCCCATCTTGACGATCCAGCGCATGGACGCGTACATCCCGAAGCCCACGATCGTGGTGATGACGAATCCGGTGACGAGGATCTTCCACCAGTCACCGCCGGAGAATGCGTTGGCGATCTGCCCGCCGGCGCGCGTGCCGGCCTGGGCCAGGAACACCAGCAGTCCCAGCTCGGAGAGCACCGCCGTGGCGGTGAACGGCATGGCCGTCACAAAGCCCTTGATCCGGCCGATGCGGCCGAAGATGAGGCCGACGATGAGGGTACCGGCCGCAGCGCCGATGGAGAAGGTAGAGCCGCCGGGCAGCGGGATCGCCCACTCACCGATGATGATGCCGACGGCCATACCCAGCCCCATGGCGACCGGGTTGATGGAGGACAGCCCGTGGGCGGAGTCGCCGAAGAACTTGGAGATCTCGGCCATGCGGCCCGTGGGGGCGACGACGCGAACGCGGTCGCCCTGCTGCAGCACCAGGTCCGGAGTCCCCACCATGTCGACGTCGCCGCGGCGCACGCGGGAGATGGTGGCGCCGAACTTGCTGTCGACGTCGAGCTCGGCGACGGTGCGGCCGGCCAGCTTGGGGTCGGAGACGGTGATGCGACGGAAGTCGAGGAACTTACGGTCCTCAATGAGGGAGTGAGAGGAGGAGTGGCCGAGTTCGTGGATGACCTGGTTGACGGCGTCCTGGGTGCCGACGACGGTGACGAGGTCGTCCTTGTAGATCTTGTCGGTCCGTGACGGACGGGTGATCGGGCCGGTCTCGCCGCGACGCAGGCGCGAGAACTTCATCTCCCCGCCGACGCGCTCGGCGATGTCGCCGAGCTCCGGGGCGTCCTCGCGCTCCACGCGCACCGTGCGGTTGATGAGGGGGGAGGGGGCGTCCTTGTCGGAGCGGCGGTAGCGCAGAGCCAGCAGGCAGAAGAACAGCATGCCGATGACGCCGTACAGGTAGGCGACGGCGTAGCCGACGGTGGCGATGGCGACACCGTCGGGGTTACCGGCGACGGCCGCAGCATTGCCCGCAGCGGCCAGGGCGGGAGTGTTGGTGACGGCGCCTGCGAAGGTACCGGCGATCATCGCCGGATCCATGCCCAGGGCGCGGCCTACGCCCAGACCGGCTCCAGCACCTACCACGAGCACGGCGAGCATGATCGCCAGCGGTCCGGCGGCGGTGCGCAGCACGTGGAAGAAGTTGGGGCCGGACTGCACCCCGATTGCGAAGGTGAAGAGCGTCAGGCCGAGAGTTCCCAGCTGGGGCGGAATTTCAATGACGATGCCCTCGGCGATCCCCCAGGCGGCCAGGATGATCCCGGCGAAGAGCACCGCTGCTGCCCCGAGGCTGACGCCCCCGGCCTTGATACGGCCCACCAGCATGCCGATGCCGACGAGGAGGAACAGTGTGAGAACGGGATTATCGGCCAGGGCGTTGAGTAGTCCGGTGACCACGGGCGAGCGCTGCCTTTCCAGTTGTCCAATCCGGCGGCACATCCGTTTGCCGCAGCAGAGTTGATGAACGAGTGACGACAGTAGTGTGTCATCCCCGCTGACGGCGTCGGGCGGACTAAAGGCCGCGCCAGCGAGAGACGTCTAACACGCGCCATGCCAGTCCGTGATTCCACGATGTGAGACCACGGGCGGCGGAATCGACTCCGGTCACGTGGGCGGCATACGGTTCATCTCATCCGGCCAGAGGGCCGGACCACCACGCGGATCTCACGGATAGGAGGGCGGACGATGGTTCGTGACAGAGGGTCCTCGGACCAGGACCGACAAGTAATGACGGGTGCTCAGGCGCTCGTGCGTTCCCTGGAGGAGATCGGCGTTACCGACATCTTCGGCATGCCCGGGGGTGCCATTCTCCCCTTCTACGACCCGCTGCTCGCCAGCGAGAAGATCCGCCACGTGCTCGTGCGCCACGAGCAGGGAGCCGGGCATGCCGCCGAGGGCTACGCCATGGCCACCGGGCGAGTCGGCGTATGTGTGGCGACCTCCGGGCCCGGTGCCACCAACCTGGTCACCGCCATCGGGGACGCGCATATGGACTCCGTGCCCATGGTCGCCATCACCGGGCAGGTCGGCTCCACCGCGATCGGCACCGACGCCTTCCAGGAGGCGGACATCATCGGGTCGACCATGCCGTTCGTCAAGCACTCCTTCCTGGTCACCTCGCCCGACGAGATTCCCAGCCGGGTCGCCGAGGCCTTCCATCTGGCCTCCACTGGCCGCCCCGGCCCGGTGCTGCTCGACTTCACCAAGGATGCGCAGGTCGGCGAGACCGAGTTCCACTGGCCCCCGCGCATGGACCTGCCCGGCTACAACCTGCCCGGCAGACCCAACCAGCGGCGCATCGCCCAGGCGGCCGAGGCCATCGCCTCCGCCGAGCGCCCCGTCTTCTACCTCGGGGGCGGACTGAACCGCGCCGGCGTCCCGGTTGAGCAGCTGACCGAGCTGGTTGAGCTCATCGGCGCCCCGTTCACGACGACGCTCACCGCCCTGGACGTGCTGCCCACCAACCACCCGCTCAACCTGGGCATGCCGGGTATGCACGGGACCGTCGCCGCCGTCGGTGCCCTGCAGCGCTCCGACCTCATCATCACGCTCGGTGCCCGCTTCGATGACCGCGTCACCGGCAAGCCGGACACCTTCGCCCGGCACGCCGCCGTCATCCACGTGGACATCGACCCGGCCGAGATCTCCAAGATCCGCACCGCCGACATCCCCATCGTGGGCGACCTCAAGGACGTCGTCCCCGCGCTGACGGCGGCCTGCCGCGAGCAGTTCGCCGCCGAGCCGCGCGCCGAGATCGACCAGTGGCTCACCGAGGTCGCGCACATTCGCGCCACCTACCCCACCGACTGGACCGATACCGACGACGGTCTGCTCCAGCCCCAGGAGGTCATCACCCACCTGGACAAGGCGGCGAGCGAGGACACCATCTGGGTGACCGGCGTCGGCCAGCACCAGATGTGGGCGGCCCACTACCTGCACTTCAACCAGCCGCGTTCCTGGCTCACCTCCGCCGGCGCCGGCACCATGGGCTACGGCGTTCCCGCCGCCATGGGGGCGAAGGAGGCCTGCCCCGACCGGCCGGTGTGGCTCATCGACGGCGACGGCTGCTTCCAGATGACCAACCAGGAGCTGGCCACTTGCTCGCTCAACAACATCCCCATCAAGGTGGCGATCATCAACAACTCGTCCCTGGGCATGGTGCGCCAGTGGCAGACCCTCTTCTACGGGGAGCGCTACTCCAACACCGACCTGCACACCGGCGCCGGAACCGAACGCATCCCCGACTTCGTGCGGCTCGCGGAGGCCTGCGGGGCGGTCGGGCTGCGCTGCGAGCGGCTGGAGGACGTCGACGACGTCATTGCCCAGGCGAACGCCATCAACGACCGGCCGGTCGTCATTGACTTCATCGTGTCCGCCGATGCCCAGGTGTGGCCCATGGTCGCCGCGGGCGTGTCCAACGACGAGATTCAGCATGCGCGGGGCATGAGCCCGGCGTGGGAGGAGGAGTGAGACCGTGAGCGAGAAGCACACGCTGTCCGTCCTGGTGGAGAACAAGCCCGGCGTGCTCACGCGCGTGTCGGCCCTGTTCACCCGCCGTGGCTTCAACATCCATTCCCTGGCCGTCGGCCCCACCGAGCACGAGGACATCTCGCGCATCACGGTGATTGCCGACGCCGAAGGGCCGGCTATGGAGCAGGTGACCAAGCAGCTCAACAAACTCGTCAACGTCATCAAGATTGTCGAGCTCGACCCGGACACGTCGGTGGGCCGCGAGCTGTACCTCATCAAGGTGCGTGCCGACGACTCCAACCGCACGGCCGTCCTTCAGATCGTCGATCTGTTCCGCGCCCACGTCGTCGACGTGTCCCCGACCTCCGTGGTCATCGAGTCAGTAGGCTCGGCCTCCAAGGTCCAGGCGCTCCTCGATGCCCTCAAACCCCACGGGGTCAAGGAGATCGTCCAATCCGGTGCGGTCGCGATTTCGCGCGGTCCCCGTTCCATCACCGATCAACTCAAGGAGAAGTGAGAAAACCACTATGGCAGCTGAGAAGTTTTACGACGACGACGCCGACCTGTCGGTCATCCAGTCCAAGAAGGTAGCCGTTGTCGGCTACGGCTCGCAGGGGCACGCCCACGCCCTCAACCTGCGCGACTCGGGCGTTGAGGTCGTCGTTGGCCTGCGCGAGGGGTCCCGGTCGGTCGCCAAGGCCGAGGAGGCCGGGCTGACCGTCAAGCCGATCGCGGAGGCGGTGGCCTGGGCCGACGTCACCGTGATCCTGGCTCCCGACCAGGTACAGGCCGAGCTGTACAAGACCGAGATCGAGCCCAACATCAAGTCCGGCTCCGCCCTGCTGTTCTCCCACGGCTTCAACATCCACTTCGGCTACATCACCCCCGCCGCGGACATCGACGTCGTCATGGTCGCCCCCAAGGGCCCCGGCCACACCGTGCGTCGCGAGTTCGAGGCCGGCCGCGGCGTGCCGGTGCTCGTGTGCGTGGAGCAGGACGCCAGCGGGCAGGCGTGGCCGCTCGTGCTCTCCTACGCCAAGGCCATCGGCGGCACCCGCGCCGGTGCCATTAAGACCACCTTCCGCGAGGAGACCGAGACCGACCTGTTCGGTGAGCAGACCGTGCTGTGCGGTGGCGTGTCCAAGCTCATCCAGTACGGCTTCGAAACGCTGGTCGAGGCCGGCTACCAGCCCGAGATGGCCTACTTCGAGGTTTGCCATGAGCTCAAGCTCATCGTCGACCTCATCAACGAGGGCGGCTTGACCAAGCAGCGCTGGTCCTGCTCGGACACCGCCGAGTACGGCGACTACGTCTCCGGTCCGCGTGTCATCACCCCCGACGTCAAGGAGCACATGAAGGAGGTTCTGGCCGACATCCAGGACGGTTCCTTCGCCAAGCGCTTCATGGACGACCAGGCGGCCGGCGCCCCGGAGTTCAAGCGGCTCCGGGCCGAGGGCGAGGCGCACCCGATCGAGGCCACCGGCCGCGAGGTGCGCTCCATGTTCGCCTGGCGCGCCGACGTTGATAAGGACTACACCGAGGGCTCGGCCGCGCGCTGAGTACTTTGTGACTGACGTCCCCGGATAACAGCGCCGGGGACCGACGTGGGGGCGATGGAATTAACCCGTCGTCCCCACGTCGCATTGTTATTCGGTACACGGAATATCTCGTTAACCGTGTCCCGCCGTCGCCCCCAAACCGCATTGTTATCCAATGCGGCCAATATCGCATTTCGGGTACGCCTCCGTGTAATGGCCTCTGGACTCCAATCTGAGGATAGACTGAGAGAATCACAGGGAGGAGAGGGGCGCTTGCTTACCCGTTTTGAGGTGACAGGGTTTAAAAATCTCGTCGACGTTGCGGTGGACTTCGGTCCTTTCACCTGCATCGCCGGTCCCAATGCGGTGGGGAAATCCAACCTATTAAACGCTATCGAGTTCCTCTCCCTGCTGAGTTGCAGCTCTTTCCATGACGCTTGCGTCCAGGTGCGCCCCACTTCGCAGCGGCAACTCGACATGTGCGCACTGCTGTCTGCGGACGTGCTGGAGAGTAGGGAGAACCTGCGCCTGGGGGCGGAGATGATCCTCCCGCCGTGGGCAGAAGACGAGTTCGGGCAAACGGTGGCACCGTCGTGCCGCTATGTGCGCTACGAGGTCGAGATTGCGGTGCGGCGCGACGGGACCATTCCCGGGGGATTCCGCCTGCGGCTGGCCGGCGAGCGCCTCCACCCCCTGGACGATTGGGAGGCCCGGCTCCGCTTCCCGCAAGCGCAGTCCTACGCTCGCTTCATCGCTTCCCGGCTTGAGGATTCCTGCGACTGCTACATGGACTACGAGGCCTCCCATGGGGAGGGCATGGTGGTGGTGCATCGGGAAGCCAACGGCCGAACCCGCCACGTGCGTGCCGGCGGCGCCCAACGTACCGTGCTCTCCGCCGTCGCCAATGCCGATTATCCGACCATTTTGGCGGCCCGCACCGAAATGGCCTCATGGCGATTTCTGGCCCTGGAGCCCACCGCCATGCGCACCCCCGACGACTTAATGGAGCGGCGGCCGATCTCTGCCACCGGGGCGCATGTGCCGGCAACGCTGTACCGGCAGGATCTGTCCGCCGGACAAGACGGCGCAGTGTTCGCCCGCGTATGCGACACCGTGAGGGCGCTGGTTGACATCCGCAGCCTCCGCGTGGAAGAGGACTCGGTGCGGCAGGCATTGGAATTGCGCGCCCAGATCGGGGATAACCCGGAGTTGCCGGCGCGGGCGCTGTCGGATGGGACGCTGCGTTTTCTCACCCTCGCTGCGATCGGCGCCTCGGCCGACTATTACGGCATGCTGTGCCTGGAGGAACCCGAAAACGGGATTCACCCCGCCAAGATCAACAACCTGTACTGCCTGCTGCACGAGCTGTCCAAGCCGAGCGTGGACTCCTTGCGGCAGGTCATTGTCAACACGCATTCGCCTTACCTGTTCCAATGCACCGACGCCGCCGAGGTGCTGTTCGCCGTCGGCAGGCAGGCGCGCAATGACGACGGTGAAGCGCTGCAGAGTGTGGATTTCCGTCCGCTGGCGGGAACCTGGCGCACCCAAGGGGGGAACGACGGCGTCCGGTCGGTGCCGCGCAGCGCCGTCGTGGACTATCTCAAGCGACCCCAGCCTGCGGCCGAGGTGGGCTGAAGCGTAGGGGGCGACGTGCCCGCTCTCTTCATCGGGGCCGGCATTTTCGCCGGGGTCGGCACTCATGGTGTGCCGGAGCCGCCGCGCGCCGCGTATTGCCGATATCTGAGATGGCCTCCCGAAAGGGGCGGAATCCGCCTAAGGTCGCGGTATGACGCAGACCATCAAGCTGGCAGTAATTCCCGGTGACGGCATTGGCAAGGAGGTCGTGCCCGAGGGCCTCAAGGTGCTGGAGGCCGCCCTGGCGGGGGAAGGCGTGACGCTGGCCCCCACCACCTTCGACCTGGGAGCGGACCGCTGGCACCGCACCGGTGAGACGATCACCGATGCCGAGCTGGAGGACATTAAAGCCCACGACGCTATTCTGCTCGGCGCCGTCGGCGACCCGTCTGTCCCCTCCGGCGTGCTCGAACGCGGTCTACTGCTGCGGCTGCGCTTCGACCTGGACCACTACGTCAACCTGCGTCCCTCCAAGTACTACCCCGGCGTAGCCACCCCGCTGGCCCACCCCGGGAACATCGACTTCGTGGTGGTGCGTGAGGGCACCGAGGGCCTGTACAGCGGCAACGGCGGCACGGTCCGTACCGGCACGCCCCACGAGATCGCCACCGAGGTCAGCGTCAACACCGCCTACGGGGTGGAGCGCGTGGTGCGCTACGCCTTCGAAACCGCCCAGGCCCGCCCGGCCCACCACCTGACCCTGGTCCACAAGCACAACGTGCTCGTCAACGCCGGCCACCTGTGGCGCCGCACGGTAGAGGCCGTCAGCGCCGAATACCCCGAGGTGCGCGTGGACTACTGCCACGTCGACGCCGCCACCATCTACATGGTCACCGACCCGGAGCGCTTCGACGTCATCGTCACCGACAACCTCTTCGGCGACATCCTCACCGATGAGGCCGGCGCCATCACCGGCGGCATCGGCCTGTCCGCGTCGGGCAACCTCAACCCGGCCGGTGAGTTCCCCTCCATGTTCGAGCCGGTCCACGGCTCCGCCCCCGACATCGCCGGCCAGGGCATTGCCGACCCCACCGCCACCATCTCCGCCGTCGCCATGCTCCTGGACCACCTGGGCCTGAAGGACGCCGCCCGTCGGGTGGAGGCCGCGGTGGATGCGGATATGGAGGCGCGGGCCGCTGCGGACGCCGCCGACACCCCGCTCATGCGTTCCACCAGCGAGATCGGGGACGCCATTACCGCCGCCCTTACCGCCGCGCCGCGCCCCTGAGACAGGCCCAGCTTGCCCGGGCGACGCCGTCGTCGGTGCGTTTGCCCGGGCGCGGTATCCGTAGCGGCGCAGAGCGCGGAGCTGGCAGTCAGCATGTGAGAGGACAATCTCTGATTCGAGGAGCGGCGGTAGAGTGCCGGTATGTCGCAGACCCCAGCCGCCGCATCCACGTCCGATTCGCTGACGACGCCTTTGGCTCGCGCCGCCGCTGTACCGGTCCCTCCCGCTGACTCACTTGCCGGCCGCTTTGCCCTCGCCGCGAACCCGCACCCGGCCACCGACGCCGAGCGCGCCCAGGCGCTGACCGACCTCCACTTCGGCCGGGTCTTCACCGACCACATGGCCCACGCCCGCTGGACCCGCACGGGAGGCTGGACAGACCACGCCATCATCCCCTTCGGCGACCTGACCCTGTCGCCCGCCGCCGCCGTCCTCCATTACGCGCAGGAGATCTTCGAGGGCATCAAGGCTTACCGCCACGCCGACGGGTCGGTGTGGACCTTCCGGCCCCGTTACAACGCCGCCCGGCTCAACCTCTCCGCCCGGCGCATGGCTGTTCCGGAGCTGCCCGAGGAGGACTTCATCGCCTCGCTGGTGGATCTGGTACGCACCGATGAGGCCTGGGTGCCCTCCGGTGAGGGGGAGTCGCTCTACCTGCGTCCCTACGCCTTCGCCTCCGAGGCGTTCCTCGGTGTACACGCCGCCGACACCATTGACTACTACGTCATCGCCTCGCCGTCGGGCGCCTACTTCACTCACGGCCTGCAGCCCATCTCCATCTGGGTCGCCCAGGATTACCACCGGGCGGGACGCGGCGGCACCGGCTTCGCCAAGACCGGCGGCAACTACGCCTCCTCGCTGCTGCCGCAGCAGGAGGCCGCCGCGCAGGGCTGCGACCAGGTCTGCTTCCTCGACGACGTCACCGAGAAGAACCTCGAAGAGCTCGGCGGCATGAACCTCATGATCGTCGACGCCGACGGCACCGTGCGCACCCCGCGCCTGACCGGCACCATTCTGGAGGGCAACACGCGCAGCGCCATCATCCGTCTGCTGCAGGACGCCGGCCGCCGTGTGGTCGAGGAGACCATTCCGCTCGAGCGTCTGCTGGAGGACATCGACTCCGGCAAGGTGCGGGAAGTCTTCGCCTGCGGCACCGCCGCCGTCGTCGTCCCCCTGGGCAGGCTCAAGGGCAAGGACTTCGACGTCGCCATCGAGGGCAGCGAGGTCACCCACGAGATCTATGACCGGCTCACCGGCATCCAGTACGGGCGTCTGGAGGACCCCTATGACTGGATGTACCGTCTGGCCTGACGTCGCAACCTGCTTGTGATGGGATCTCGGGGCCAGCTCCCCGCGTCGCCGATCACGGTGTGGTCAGATTGAGCTATGAGCGATAACGAGCAGCGCACGGGGGATGACGCCGCCCCCTTGGACGATGTACTCGGCGGCGTCGGGACAACTACCCCGGCCGCCGGCAAAGGCGGCACTGGGCGCCGCACCGGACGCCGCTGGCGCATTGCGCTGATCTCCGTGCTCGCCGTCGTGCTCGTGCTCGTCCTCGCCACGGCGGCAGGGGGCCTGTGGCTGCGCGGGCGCCTGTCCTCCAACATCGAGACGATCGCCGACCCATTCGCCTCCATTGACTCCTCCGCCCGTGCGCCGGAGCAGGACGCCGAGAACCCGGCCACCAACATCCTGCTGCTCGGCTCCGACTCGCGCATCAGCGCCGGCGACCCCAACCAGTGGGAGGCCGGCGCCCAACGCACCGACGCGATCATGCTCGTGCAGATCAGCGGCGACCACGACGACGTCTCCGTCATGTCGATACCGCGCGACTCCTGGGTGGAGATCCCCGGCTACGGGGACAACAAGATCAACGCGGCCTTCTCCTACGGCGGCCCGAGCCTGACCATTCAGACCGTCGAGCAGCTCACCGGCGTGCGCATCGATCACTTCGTGGTGGCGGACTTCGAGTCCTTCGCCGCGATCACAGACGCGATCGGCGGCGTCACCATCAACCTCAAGACCGCCCAGACGCTCGCCGGCACCGAGTTCAACACCGGCGCACAGCTCCTCAACGGCGAGCAGGCACTCGCCTACGCGCGCGAGCGCAAGAGCCTGCCGGGCGGCGACTTTGACCGCGTCAACCGGCAGCAGGCGTGGATGCGGGCCATGGTCGGCTCCGTGCTCAACAACGGGATTCTGACCAACCCCTCGAAACTGCTGTCCTTCCTCACCACGGTCACCGAGAACCTGGCCGTGGACGAGGGCTTCACCATTGATGAGATGCAGTCCCTGGCGGCGGACGTGCGGGGCATTCATTCCACGGACATCAACTTCATGACCGTCCCCACCACGGGCACGGGCACAAGCTCCGACGGCCAGTCGATCGTCATTCTCGACGCCGAAGCCGATGCGCCCTTGTTCGAGGCCTTCCAGAACGATGAGGTCGATGACTACCTGGCCGACAACCCCGAAGCCGTCGATCTACTCCCGGCCACAGTGAACTGACGCCTGCGCTGCATCCGCGCGGCGGCGCCGAGCCGGTGGGATCTGCACTCCAAAACTCGTGTCTTTGGGACAAGCATCGTGTTGATGGTGCCCGGCCGGCTCCGGAGCAGGGCATCGGAGAAGGCCCGGCCCGTCCATGACGTCGAGTGGTGGGGCGAAATCGTCTAGTCTGTACGAAACCGGATGGCCAGGACTCCCCGCTGGCTGCGGTCGTGATGTTGAGGAGATGGTCCGCCCATGACGGCGATTTGCGTGATCGGACTCGGATACATCGGG
Source organism: Actinomyces sp. MRS3W (assembly GCF_032465695.1). Taxonomy (NCBI): domain Bacteria; kingdom Bacillati; phylum Actinomycetota; class Actinomycetes; order Actinomycetales; family Actinomycetaceae; genus Actinomyces; species Actinomyces sp. MRS3W. The sequence goes on along the minus strand of NZ_JAWDJJ010000163.1, from coordinate 4,529 downwards.
TTGCCGACGGCGGCGGTGCTGGCGCGCGCTGGAGCCGACGTTGTGGGCGTGGATGTGTCCGCGCGGCACGTGGACGCCGTGAATCGGGGCGAGTTGCCGTTCGTTGAACCCGACCTGGGGGAGGTCGTGACCGACGTTGTGGCCAGCGGTCGGCTGCGGGCCCAGCGTGAGACGCCGCACGCGGACGTCTACATCGTGGCGGTGCCAACGCCCTTCAAAGGCGACCATGAGCCGGACCTGTCGTATGTGGAGGCGGCTGCGGAGGGGATCGCCCCGCAGCTGGTCGGCGGTGAGCTGGTCATCCTTGAGTCGACCTCGCCCGTTGGGGCTACCGAGCATGTGGCGGATGTGATCCTCGGGGCCCGGCCCGACCTGTCCCGAGACGACGGTGACGGCAGGCCGGTGGTTCATTTCGCATACTGTCCGGAGCGGGTGCTGCCGGGGCGGGTCATGGCCGAGTTGGTGACGAACTCACGGATTATCGGCGGGGTGAGCCCGCAGGCGGCGCAGATGGCCCGGGATGTTTACGCCTTGTTCTGCAAGGGGGACCTGCGGCTGACGGACGCGCGGACGGCGGAGATGGTCAAGCTGACGGAGAACTCCTTCCGGGACGTCAACATCGCCTTCGCCAACGAGCTGTCCCTCATCTCGGAGAAGTTCGGGATTGATGTCTGGGAGCTCATCGAGTTGGCCAATCTGCATCCGCGCGTCAATATTTTGCAGCCGGGTCCGGGTGTGGGCGGTCACTGCATCGCCGTGGATCCGTGGTTCATCGTCTCGGCGGCGCCGCAGGAGGCGCGGCTCATTCGCACCGCTCGGGAGGTCAATGATTCCAAGCCGTTGCAGGTGGTGGAGCGAGTGCGGCAGGCGGTGGCCGGTATGGCGGCGCCGACCATCGCGGCGCTGGGGTTGGCCTTCAAGGCAGACATTGATGATTTGCGTCAGTCGCCGGCGGTGGAGATTACGCGTGACGTGGCCCGCCTGCCTGGGGCGAGGGTGTTGGTGGCGGAGCCGAATATTTCCGCTCTGCCCGCCGCGCTAGCCGACGCCGCCAATGTTGAACTGGTCGACTTTTCGGAGGCCATTGCCCGCGCGGACGTGATCGTGCTGTTGGTCGACCACCGCCAGTTCAAGGCGCTCGACCGTTCACTACTGGCCGGCAAGCGCATCATCGACACGCGCGGCATCTGGCGCTGAGTCACGCAACGCGAACATCGGGCAACGTCGCCATGGGGATCCGAAACGCCGTGCACGCGCTGACTCGACGTCGGCGCCGCCCGGCTCTGAGCGTGGTTCTCATCGTCGGCGCGGATGCTCACGTGGAGCGCGTCGTCCGCTCCTTGCTCAACCAGCAGCTCCCGGAGATCGACATCATCGCGCTGGTTGCGGCGGACTGCTCGCCGGCCGAGCGTGACGCACTGGCCTCCCTGGCACGTCGCAACCGCCGCATTCGGATGGGCGGCAGCGAGCTGATGGCGGCCCTGCGTTCGGCGCGGGGGAGTGCCCTCACCATCGTCTGTGCGGCGGACGCGGCCGCTCGGGACGGTTACGCGCAGGTGCCTGGCGACGGCGCAGTCCACGTGGGCGGTGCGCGACCGCTCGCTCAGGGGCCCCGGCGCCAAATCCCGCCCCGACGCCGCCTGCCAGGGCTCATGGCGGAGCCGACGCTACTGGACGCCTTTAACCCCGCCCGGGTCGTCGCGCCGACGCGGGCCTGGCTCGCCGCTGCGGCCGACCTGAGCACGCCCGCGAACTCGAGCCCATCCCGGCCCGATGCTCCGGATGCTTTTCCAGGCGCCGTTTGCGCGAGCCCGGCTGCGGCTGCCCGTGCTCTTGCGCTTCGGGTCGTGGCCACCGCCGACGAGATTCTGGTTGAGCCCCAGGACTTGGTCCTCACCGCGCAAACCGGGCGGGCTGAGTCCCCGACCTGGGGTGAGCAGCTCAACGCCCTCCAGGGCACCGTCGCCACGGATCGGCAGTCGCTCGCCGACCAGGACGCCTCACTGCTCGGCGGCCTGCACTATCGCGCCTTGATCGACCTGGCCCTCGGCGCACCCACGCAGCCCGATGCCGCAGTGTCCCAGCTGCGAGCCGTCGCCCGCGAACTCCTGCCCGACGCCGCAGCACCGCTATGGTCGGCGCTGCCCCTGCCCGACCGCCTGCTCCTGTGGGTCCTGGGCAACGGGACCGCCAGCGACCTGTTCGAGGTCATCGCCTCCCGCTACGAGGACACCACCGCCGTCCCGCTCGTCTTCGACGCGTCGGTGCTGCGCGCCGCGCCGCCGGTGCTGACCCGCCTCGCGCCGGTGCCCGCCGCGATCACATCGGTGAGCGACGCGGACCTGTGCGTCCGCCAGGTGTTGCGCGAATGCCGCTGGACCGGCACCGACCGCCTCACATTCACCGGCTGGGCGTACATGCCCGGACTCGCCCCCGAGACCCTGCCCGCACCCGAGATCATCCTGACCGCAGCCCAGGACAGTCCACCCGTCATCGACGCGCACGCGACGCCCGCTCCGGTCGTACACGCCGTCGTCGAACGCGCCGACGCCGCCGAGGCGGACCTCGACGCAGCCGACCCCTGGCGCACCTACACCGGTGCGGGCTACCGCGCCACCCTCGACCTGCGTGGCGCCCCCAGCCGGCGTTGGCAGGCGATCCTGCGGATGCGGATCGGGGAACGGGTACTGACCGAGCCACTGCCACCGCCCTTGGGTTCCCGCCCGCCGCAGTCGGCTACCGCGGCACCTCTCACGGGCGTCGCCCCGGGCGGGGCGGCCCCGCGCTGGAGCATCGACGCCGATGCGCGGGGACTGCTCATCCGCCCCGGCCCCACCCAGCCGTCTGTACGCGGCGGGGTGGTGGTCGACTCCGCCGTCGTGGACGGTGCCCGACTGGTGCTGCACGGCACGGCCCCCGACCATGCGACTCCCACCATCCACCTGCGCTCCTCCCGTGCATTCACCCCGCTGGCCGTCACCGCCGCCGACGACGGCTGGAGCGCGACGCTGGACCTGGCCGACTCCGTCGTCCGCTCCGGCGGATACTCGCTGCACTGGCGCACCGCCGACGCCGAGGGACGCTGCGCTACCGGCCCGGCCCTGGACGGACCCCCAACCGAACTGACCGGCCCCGTCCGGCACGTGCGCCTGCGTCCTCAGTCGGACGGCAGCCTGGCCCTCAGCGTCATCGCCCCGGTGGCCCCGCAGCATCGCTCGCACTACGGGCGGCGAGTGCTCATCGAGCAGGACTGGGGCCCGCTCGTGCGAGGCGTTTTCTTCGAGACCTTCGGCGGTAAGTCCGCCGGCGACAACCCCGGTGCCATTCGTGACGAGCTCATCCGGCGCGGTACCGAAGTGCCGTTGTGGGTGTCCGTGCAGGACGGGAGCGTGCCTGTGCCCGACGGCGCGACGCCGCTGGTCGTCGGCACCCCGGAGTGGTTCCGGGCCCTGCGCACGGCCCGCTTGCTGGTGATCAATGACAACCTGCCCCACTGGTTCTCCAAACAGCCCGGGCAGAGCCTCCTGCAAACCTGGCACGGCACCCCCATCAAGCACCTACTTCACGACGCCCCGCGCGCCTCAACCACCCTGCCCTACCGTCGGCTCATGGCTCGACAGGTCCCCCAGTGGGACCTGCTGCTAGCCCAGAGCGACGCCGCCGCACAAACCCTGCGGCGCGCCCTGGGGTATGCCGGGCCGGTGCTGGTGGGCGAGCAGCCGCGCAACGTCGGCCTGCTCGGCGGGGAGACGACGGCGTCGCGAACGCGCACGGAACTCGGCATTGGCGCGGACGAGGCGGTGGTCCTGTACGCCCCGACCTGGAGGGAGTCCCTGCGCCGCGCCGACGCCGGCCCGGCCCTCCTGGACGCGGGCGCCCTGGCCCGCGCTACCGGCGCGGTCGTGCTGCTGCGCAGCCACCACATGAACCAGCTGCACGAGCGCAGCGACCGGGTTATCGACGTGAGTCGGCATGCGAGTCTGGAGGCACTCATGCTGGCCGCCGACCTGCTGGTCACCGACTATTCCTCGGTGATCTTCGACTGGGAACTGACCGGGCGCCCCGCCGTTCTGTACGTGCCGGACCTGGAGGACTACCGGGACCGGGAGCGGGGCTTTTACCGGGACTGGCCGAATGACTCGGGCCTGCCCGTCGCCCGTACTCAGGACGAGGCACGCGCGCATGTCGCCCAGCTGCTGGCGGCGGGGCAGCCGAGCGGCGCTCTGCCGGGCGGGGCGACGACGGCGCACCCCGCCGTGGACCCCGAGCCCCTCCGCCAGAGCCTGGACGCGATCTGCGCTTGGATCGATACGGTGATTCCGGATGCGGCTGCGGTGCGCCTCGGCGAAGATGAGCTCTGTGAGTGACCTGGTCCGTACCGCCCGCAAGGCCCTGTGGCATGCCCGCCACGGGGGAGCCGCGGGCGTCAAGGAGTTCCTTCGTCGTCACCGCGCCTCCGCGGCGGCCCGCCCCACCCGGCGTCGCCGTGCTCGTCGGGGCGAGGTCACCTTCCCCGCCTGGGACGTGCC
>NZ_JAWDJJ010000162.1:0-2971 GCF_032465695.1 Actinomyces sp. MRS3W | reverse complement strand
GTCGAAGAGAATGGCGGTCATGGGGACTCCTTCGTGCTGGTACGTCATTTGTGCCGGTTTCGGCACGTCATAAGTGCCGGTTTCGGCGTGTTATTAGTGCCGGTTTCGGTGAGGGGCGGTGGTTAGGTGGTGGGCTCGAGGGAGACGGCGTTCTCGGCGGCGATGCGCCCCAGCCAGGCCAGCGAGGGCTTGGGGGTGCGTTTGAAGTCATGCTCGCGGTCGACGGCGATCAGCCCGAAGGTCGGCTCCCACCGGCCCCACTCGTAGTTGTCCAGCAGGGACCAATGGCAGTAGCCGCGCACATCGGCGCCGTCGGCGACCGCACGGATGAGGCCACGCAGCGCCTCGGTGGTGTAGGCGATGCGGCGGGTGTCGTCGGCGGTGGCGATGCCGTTCTCGGTGACGAGCATGGGCTTGCGGTACAGCTGCCACAGGCGGCGCAGGTTGATGGCCAGGGCGTCGGGCCGGTAGGCCCAGCCGGTGAGCGTGTTGTCGGGAGAGTCGGGGTGGGGGACCGGGCCGTTGGCGTCCACCGGCTGGGAGGTGTAGGACTGCACGCCGATGAAGTCGTCCTCGGCGCTGGCCTCGTAGTAGACGCCCTCCCATTGGTGGAAGACTGTCTTCCACACCTCCTCGTTGCCGGGCGTCGGCGTGAACGCCTGGGCGGCCGGCGCCCAGCCGATCATGGCCTGCGGCAGCGCCTCGCGCAGCACCTTCCGGGCGGCGGCGTGCATGGCGATAATCCGCTCGGCGAGGTCCAGGTTCGGTGCGGGCAGGGCGGCCATGCGCTCGGTCGTGGCCGCCGGGCCGGCCTGATCCGCGGTGCCGGCATCATCTGCGGCGCCGTCCCTCGCGTCGGCTTCGCCCGCACCCGCCGCCTCGCCGCCGTTGTCTTCCACGGCTCCGGCCGCCCGGGCGGCAAGCTCCTGCAACTCCTCCGGAGTCTTGCCGATGATGGCGGTCATCCCGCTCATGAGGTTGAGAATATTGGGCTCATTGATGGTGATGATCCAGCGCACGTCGTGGAGGACCTCGCTGACATAGCGCACGTAGGCGGCGAAGCGCTCCGGGGCGTCGTTGCGAGTAATGCCGCCGCCGAGTGTGAACCACAGCGGGCTGGTGAAGTGGTGCAGGGTGATGATCGGCTCGAGCCCGTACTCGTGGCAGGCGTCGATCATGTCCCGGTAGTGCAGCAGTGCCGCTCGGGAGAACTCCCCGTCGGCGGGCTCGATGCGGGCCCACTCAATGCCGAAGCGGTAGGCCCGGAGGCCGCCCTCGGCGGCCAGGCGGATGTCCTCGCGATAGCGGTGGAAGGAGTCGCAGGCGGAGCCGGACTTCTCGGGCATTCTGCCGGCAGGCGCGTGCTCGAGGGCCCAGAAGTCGGCGCCCACGTTGTCCCCCTCGATCTGATGGCCCGCGGTGGAGGCACCCCAGATGAAGTCGTCGCGAAGGATCGTCATTGGTCTCTCGTCTCTATGCGGTGGTGGATGGCGGTCAGCCTGCGGGCCAGGCGCTGAGCTCCTCGGCACGGATCCGCCAGCTGCCGTCGTCGGGAAAACCCGGCTGAGGGCCGGAGCCCTCCCAGCCGGCCACCATGAGGGAAACGGCGGCCAGCAGTCCCCCGTTGCCTGGCAGGTACAGCGGGATCATCGAGCCGATACCCGGATTATTGCCGACGGCGTCGTAGCGGTTCTTGACGGCGTCCTGCAGCAGGAGGTCGACGGCGTCGGCGGGGCGGCCCAGCCGCGTCGCGGTCATGGCCATGACCGGGAAGTCCCAGCCCCAGGCCGTGTCCCACCGCCACGTCTGGCGCACCCAATCCAGGGTCGCATTCATGATCTGCGGATCGATGAGCGGGGTGGGCGGCAGGAAGCCGAGGGCCTGGAGGAAGGACGGGTGGTCGTCGGTGCGCACCTCGGGCTGGCCAGAGACGGCGGTATAGCGTCCGTCGACCTGTTCCGGTGTGGGCAGGGCCGCCTGGACGGCGTCCCAGTCCTCGTTGCGTTTCAGGCCGCGGCGGGTGCGGAAGCGCTGGGCCAGCTCGAGGCCGAACCACCAGTAGGCGAGTTCGAAGGTGGGGTCGCGGGTCGTGGCGGCGTCATAGAACTCCTGGGCGGGCATGACGGGCGAGCCGAGGTGGGCGACGCCGTCGGTGATGTCGACGAAGGAGGCCATGAACTCGGCCGTGGCGTCGAGCAGATCGCACACCTCGGCCAGCAGGTGTTCCCGCCCGGCACGGGCCTCGGCCTCGGGCCGGGCGCCGTGGGCGTGCCAACACAGTTCGGCCAGGTAGAGCAGATGCGGCTGCTGCCAGATGATGAAGGGGCCGATGTCCCCGGGGGCCTCGCGCCCGGCGGGGCCGACCTCCTTGGGCCAACGGGCGCCTGCGTAGCCCTGGGCGGCGGCGGTCGCCCGCGCTGATTCGAGCACCGACCGATACCACCCGAAGGACCGCTCCAGGATTTCCGGCCGTCCCCAGGCGGCGAACTGGGCCGCGTGCCACCAGTGCATCTCCAGGTGGAACTTGCCGCGCCATGTGTTGGTCATGAGACCGGTCTCCTGCGGCGGGGTGAGGCCACCGCCGCCCGCACGCAGCAGGTACTGGGACAGGACGATCCGCCGCTCCAACTCCTCGGCGCGCGGGTCAGTGGAGCCGGCCAGCTCCACCATGCCCCCGCGGTTCCAGTAGCCCTCCCAGAAGACGACGGCCGAGTCGAAGACGGCATCAACTCCCTGGGGCGTGGCGGTGGGCGCCTCATACAGGTCCGCGCCCGGGCCACAGACGGGCTCGAAGGCGAGGACGACGTCAAGGCGGCCCGTTCCGGTGGAGGGGGTCAGTACCAGCTCACGGCCCTCCGCCCGTGCGGTCACGGCGCCGTCGGCATCCCAGGTGAGTGCACATCGGTAGGCGGTGGCATCGACGCGGCGCTCGAGGAGGATGCGGCCGGTGCGCCCGCCGTCGCCCGGGGCG
>NZ_JAWDJJ010000161.1:0-1171 GCF_032465695.1 Actinomyces sp. MRS3W | reverse complement strand
GGCGTGAGGGCCGGGGAGCGTCGTGCGGCGGTGTTGGTGAGAGTCATGAGGGCTTTCTGGCTAAGTTGCTGAGTGTGCGTCATATGTGCCGGTTTCGGTACGTCATTAGTGCCGGTTTCGGTGAGAGGGGGCGGTGGGGTCAGGCGGCAAGACGGGCCAGGAGGGCATGAACGGCGATCTCCAGGCGGTCCAGCGCCTCATCGAGGGTGGCGCGCGGGCAGGCGATATTGAGCCGGGTGAAGCCCGCGCCACCGGTTCCGAACAGGGCCCCGTCGTCGAGCCAGAGACCGGCCTCACCCGTGAGGAACTCATCCAGCTCGTCGGCGGCCAGGCCGGTTGCTGCCAGCAGGCCCGTGCAGTCCAGCCACAGCAGGTAGGTGCCCTCGCAGGGGGAGACTTCGATGCCGGGCACGCGCTCCAGGCGACGGATGACGTGGCGGCGGGCGGCGTCAATGTGCTCGCGCAGGGAGTCCAGCCAGGCATCGCCGGACTTGTAGGCGGCCTGGCAGGCCGTCAGCCCCAGCACGTTGGGCTGGGAGTAGCCGACGGCGGCGAGTTCGGCCCGGAAGCGGTCGCGCAGGACGGTGTCGGAGATGAGGATGTTGGCCACTTGCAGCCCCGCCAGATTGAAGGATTTCGACGGCGAAGTGCAGGTGATAGTGCGGGCGGCGACGTCGTCGGACAGGGAGGCGAAGGGCGTGGTGCGGTGGCCGGGCAGGGCGAGGTCGGCATGGACCTCGTCGGAGACGATGAGTGTGCCGTGGCGGCGGGTGATCTCGGCCAGCTCGGTCAGCTCGGTGCGGGTCCACACCCGGCCCACCGGGTTGTGCGGGTTGCACAGCAGGAGCAGGGGTGCGCCGCTGGAGGCGAGGACGGCGTCGAGGGCGTCGAGGTTGCGGCGATAGACGCCGTCGGCCCCGCGTACGAGCGGGGCAGAGGCGACGCGGCGGCCCTGCTGCTCGACGACCTCGCGGAAGGGGTAGTACACCGGCTCCTCAATGACGACGGCGTCGCCGGGCTCGGTCAAGGCGCGCACCGCCAGCGCCAGTGCGGGGACGACGCCGGGGGTGACGACGTTCCACGCCGGGTCGATGCGCCAGTTGTAGCGGCGGGAGAACCAGGCCGCCAAGGTGGCGCCGTAGGCGGTGTCGGGCTCGGAGTAGCCGAGGAT
>NZ_JAWDJJ010000160.1:0-8949 GCF_032465695.1 Actinomyces sp. MRS3W | reverse complement strand
CACTGGACCCGTGCACCGCCAGCTGCTGCGGCGTCGTCACCCCGCGGTCGATGAGGGAGCGGGCCACCGCGGCGAAATCCTCCAGCACCCGGTGCCGCCCACCGCCCACCGCCGACAGGTGCCAGCCGGGCCCGTACTCGCCCCCACCGCGCGTATTGGCCACCACATAGGTGCCGCCCCGCTCCAGCCACGCCTTGCCGACCACCGGCTCATAACCGGGCGTGAGCGCCTTGCCGAAGGCCCCATACCCGTACAGCAGCGTCGGCCCGGGCAGGCAGTCGCCGTCGTCGTCGCGCCGCGGGCGACCCACCTGGAAATAGGGCACGCGTGTGCCGTCCGCGCTCGTGGCCACGTGTTGGGTGACCCGCACCCCGGTCGCGTTGTAGCGCGCCGGGGCCTGACGCAGCACGCTCATGCCGGTGATCTCGCCCGCCGCGGTCAGGCGCCCCACCGTCAACGTCGACGGCGTCGTCCACCCCGACGCCGAAATCCACAGGTAGTCGGTGCGGCTGGCGTCCAGGGCGCTGACCTCCACATCCAGCAGGGCACGGCCGGGGCGCAGCTCGGTGCTCTCCGGGGCGGTGCCCCCGGGCAGGTCGGCGGCGCCGGTGAGGTCGATCCAGTGGTGCCCCCACTCACCGGTGGGGGAGGACGGCGGGGTGCAGACCTCCAGCCGGTTGACGACGTCGTCGAGCACCTGCAGCACCAGGTGGTTGCGGGTCCAGGTCGCCCCCTCCAGCGAGGTCGCCGCCGACGGCGTGAACAGCACGCGCATGTCGCGCCCGCCGGCCAGGTACTCCTCCAGCGGTGCGGCCAGCAGGGTTCCAGGCGCGTAGGACCGGCCGCCCGCCTCCCAGGGCTCGCGCAGCTCAATGGTCACCCAGCCGCGCCCCACGCCCGCCGACGCCGACTCGGGCACGTCCAGGCGCACGGCGCCGGGCGCCACGGTCTCCTGCTCGGATGCCAGCGCCCGGCGGGCCGCCTGCGCGCCAGCGGGCGGGGCGGCGTCGTCGGGCAGCAGCCAGATGCGGGTGGCGTGGAAGGAGGGGATCGTCGTCAGCCAGGTGCGACCCCACGGGTCGCGGGAGGCTGCCGCCGCGAGTTCGCCGGGCGCGCAGGTGACGAGGACTTCCGCGTCCTGCGGGCGTTGGCCGCGGCGCAGGCGTCGCACCTGGCGCGGATACCCGGCCGGAGACAGGGAACCCTCGCCGAAGTCCGCGGTGAGGATGACCGACTCCCCGTCCGCGTCGCCCCAGGTCATGGAGCCGCGCGAGGCCGGACGGAAGAAGCCTCCCTCGTCGGGCGGGATGAAGCGTTTCGCGTCCAGGTCGAACTCGCGGGTGACATTGACGTCTCCGCCGCCGGGCGAGAGGGTGACCAGGGCGCGACGGCCCGCGAGTGGTCCGGTGGTGAGCACCTGCGCCCCGCCCCAGACGAGGCCCTGTCCCTGCTCGGCGCCGTCCTGGGCGCTGGCGGCGTCCAGGTCCAGCAGCGTCTCCCACTGGGTGGGGGTGGCCAGCCTGCCGGCGGGGGCGCCCATGGCGTAGGACTCCCAGCTGGTGCGGCGCCAGATGCCGCGGGGGTGGTCGGCGTCGGTCCAGAAGTTGTAGAGCATGCCGGCGCGGTCGGCCACGGGTGGTATCCGGTCGGGGGAATCGAGGATGGCCTCCAGGTCCGCGGTGAGCGCGGCGAAGTCGGGGTCGGCGGCGTAGGCGGCCTCGGTGCGCGCATTGTGCTCGGTCACCCAGGCACGGGCCTGCTCGCCGGTCACGTCATCGAGCCAGGCGGGGGGCATGAGGGCGTCCTCGCGGTCCATGCCCCCATTCCAGCACAGGTGTCGCGATGTCTCATGGTTGGCGGCCTCAATCTCCGCTAGTGCCCCTTTCCAGCACAGGTAGCGCGATGTCGCTGGCGCGCTGGAAATGTTGACTTGCCATGTTGGCAAGTCAGGAGTAGACTTGCCGACATGGCAAGTGACTTCTCGGGGTCCGCCGACGATGTGGACCCGCGCATCGGCAGTGAGCCTGTTGCAGCTGAGCGTGCCCGCGACATGTTGGCGTCGCTTGACGGCGACCGTCGTAACCTGGCGGAGCGAATGGTGGTCCCGGCGTGGTACTACCCGGTCTTCGCCGGTGTCGTGGCGTCCATGACTTTCTTCTTCAGTGTGCCTTCCTGGCCTCATTTTCTTTACCTGCTGCACCTGATGGCCATACTCTTTCTCGGTGCTTGGTATCGCGCCAGATGCGGGATTAATGTCCAGGCGTCGGTGGGGCGTCGTAGCAATGCTCTTCTCGCACTCATGATGGGAGTAGCGGCCTTCGCGATGGTCGCATCCTTTTTCTTGGGGCGATATGTCCAGGGCGTCGGGTGGGTTCTTCTTGTGGTCGCCGTCGAGTTCGTGGCAGTCATCGTGCTCGGTGTCCGCTACGATGCGGCGCTACGTCAAGAAATCGCCCAGGGAAAGTGATCGAACATGTCAGGTGAGATCACGCCGGCCTTCAGTGAGGTCATCCATTCGCCGACCCGCCTGCGCATCTGCGCCCTTCTGCGCCCCGTGGCCGAGTTGGAGTTCTCCGTCGTCAAGGATCTGGTCGGACTCACCGATGCCACTCTGTCCAAGAACCTGCGCGTCCTTGCCGATGCCGGCTACATTCAGACCAGGAAAGGGCAATCGTTGGGGCGTCAGGACCGCCGGCGGCTCACCTGGATCGGCTTGACTGAGGTCGGTCGCGAGGCGGTTGAGGGTCATATCGCTGCTCTCGAGGAGATGTTCCAGTCCGACCCGAAATCGCAGGCGGCCAGTTAGTGCTCAATGGCTGTAGCGGCTGCGATGCGCAGGCTGCTTGAGCGGCCCGGGCGCGCCCACTGGCGTAGACGTTCGTGAACTTCGGGGTGTGCTTGACGATCTCGGGGCGCGCTTTTCGACCTTCGGGTGCGTTTGACGACCCCCGGGGTCGTGGAATGTATCCGAAGGTCGTCAACCGCGGGGAGACGGCGGCGGAGCGCGGGGCACCCTGGCGCCGGACACGCAAAGGCTGGGCCCCACGCTCCTCGCCAAGCCACCCACTGCACTGCGGATTCAAGCACCACATGCAGGCCGATAGCCCGCTCTTTGCTCCCACGTGTCTACGCGCGGATCCTGCCCTGCACGTCAGCATCTGTTGGTCGGCTGAAGCGACAGCCTCTAGGCACTGGCTACTCCGTGCGATGATAAGACCGCCTCCACGGCGCAACCCCGGATCAACGCAGGAAACTCTGCCGGGGAGTGCACCGAGAGGGGGTGAGCTCTGGGCATGTTGAAGCACCGGAAGCGTCGACGCCGTAAGGCGAAGACGCGCAAGGGAATGAAGAGCAAGCAAAAGGCCCAGATCTGGCGGACCGCCATCCAAACCGTTCCGCCGTTGATCTGGGCCCTTGCGGCTCTGCTCAGCGTCCTACTAGGCCGCTGAGATCAACATCTCCGGATGTCTCCGGGGAGTCGAGCAGTCATACCCGCTCGGCTCCCCACCATTATGGGGCCTTGCGCTCGCGATCGGCAAGCCGAATCGGCTCACGTTCCAGGTGAATCGCCCGATCGTGCCTGAGCCTGCTACGGGGTGGATCGCTGTGCTACGGGGCTGCGTACAACGACCGCCTTCAGTGGAACACCGGCGATCCGCCTGTGCGCCTCGACGAGGGCGGGACACGCGTGCGCGACATCAGGCGACCACGGCGCGCCGCACACGGGAGCTGTCAGGACAAATTTGGCTGGCTTGGATTATTCGTTGAAATCATGAGGAATTGATGAGAACGTCTGAAATGGATGACTAGGCTCCCGTGTGCGCCGGAGGCTTGGCGGCACACCGGAGCCCCACTATCTTCCCCAAGCGAAATCATGGATCCGCGGAATCGCGCGGTTTCTGGCGTTTGCACCAGTTTCTGAGTGTGCGGCGCACCGCGGCGGGGCGAATCGTGGCAGGCTCGTGCCATGCGCAAGGAAGCCTTTCCGCGGACCGACTGGCCCCGCGTCGTGGTCACCACCGACCCCGAACTCGATGACCTCAACTCCATGATCCGCCTGCTCACTCACGCCGCTGAGATCGACCTGTGCGGCCTCATCTACGCGGGATCCACCTTTCACTACACCGGCGATCCCGCCCGCGGCATCGCCCCGCACCGCTGGCCCGCCCCCGGCGACACCCTCCACATCGACGAGGTCATCGACGCCTACGCGCAGGTTGAGGACACCCTGCGCGTGCACGATCCCCGCTTCCCCACCGCCGACTTCCTGCGCTCGCTGGTGCGCATGGGGAACATCACCGCCGAGGGGGAGATGGATGAGGTCACCCCCGGCTCCACCCTCATCGCCGACCTGCTGCGCGACATCGCGTTGACCCCCGACGGCACCACCGGTGAGGGCGGCGCCCCGGTTGACGCCACCCGCCCCCTGTTCATCCAGGCCTGGGGTGGGGTGTCCACCATCGCCCGGGCGCTGCGCACCCTCGAGGAGGACCTGGGCGGGCGCGCGGACTGGGGCGATCTCAAACAGCGGGTGCTGGACCGGGTGGTGCTGTCCTCCTTCGGGGAGCAGGACTCCACCCTCAACAGCTACATCCGCCCCCGCTGGCCCGGTCTGGAGCACCGCGAGGTCGCCACCCGCACCTGGGGCTACACCACCCGCGACGTGCTGCTGCCCGCCGATCAGGAGCTCGTCGGCGCCGACTGGACCCGCCGCCACGTCAGCTCCCGCGGTCCGCTCGGCGCCGCTTACCGGGTGTGGGGCGACGGGCGCCGCATGGCCGCCGACTTCGACGATGCGGACTACTTCGGCGAGTCCGGAAAAACCGAGGAACAGCTGCGCGCGGAGGGCTACCAGGTGTGGTGCCCGGTGCAGGAGGAGGGCGCCTTCATCTCCGAGGGCGACACCTCGAACTTCACCCTCCTCATCCCCAACGGCCTGCACTCGTGGGAGGACGCGACCTTCGGCGGCTGGGGCGGCCGCCAGGTGCCGCACCCCGAACTGCCCGACACCCTCACCTCCGACATGCGCTTCACCCTGCCCGGCCTGCCCCAGCCGGATTACCCGCCGCTGGTTGTCGATCGCACTGCCGACGGCGAGGCCCCGCCCGAGTACCACATGACCCGCTGGTGGCGGGCGCTTCAGAACGAATTCGCCGCGCGCCTGGCCTGGTCCGTCACGCCGCGCTACGAGGACGCCAACCACCCGCCGGCGGTCGTCGTCGAGGGCGGCGGCGTCGGGGCCGGGGGACTGGCTCGCACGGTGCGGCCAGGTGAGGTGCTCACGCTCACCGCCACGGCCACCGATCCCGACGGCGACCACGTGCTGCTGCGCTGGTGGGCCTACCCGGAGGCGGGGGCCAACCCCTGCCCCAGCGTGCCCCGGATGCAGGACGACGGCGCCGGCACCTGCGTGGTCACCGTCCCCGCCGACGCCGAGCCCGGCCAAGCCATCCACCTCATCGTCGAGGGCACCGACACCGGCACCCCGCCCCTGACCCGCTACCAGCGCGTCGTGCTCAACGTGGTGAGCGCTGGGTAGAGACGCGGTGGAGGGCCGTCGGCGCTCACCGCCCGGCCGCGTCGCGCACCCGGCTAAGCGGCAACGCGTTGTCAGAGCCGGTGGAATCGGCGTCGGGTGTCGGGGAGAAATCGACCGAGCGCGAGCCTGGTGGCGCAGGGGTAAGGCATGTGCGGTTAGGCCGCCCCGACAACGTTCGAATACGCTGCCAAATCCGTTCGCGCAATCATCCAGCGTTCGCGAGATAGGACTCGAGAGCGTCGCGAATGACCGCGCTGGCGGTGGTGCCGTGCTTTTTGACGTAGGCATCCAGGGCGGCATTGGTGTGCTCGGGTAGGCGGACCTGCCGTCGGGGCGAACGGCCTCGCCCGGTGGCGTGGTCCTGTCCGAGGGCGGGGCGGCCGCGCAGAATCTCATCGAGCTCGCTGTCGGCGATGCGTGAGCCGTCACGGCGGGTGCCGCGTCCAATGGCGGGGACACGACCCGCGGTGACGTCTGCGTCAAACTGGTCGTAGTAGGCCTGCCCGGCATCGGTGAGGACATGGGGCTTGTCATTCATGTTTGCCTCCTTCGGTGATTTAACGTTCGGCGGGCGGTAGCAGATGCCGATAGAGGTCGGTGACCTCCATCGCGTGGAAGATGACGCGGCGACCACGGCCGTCGACGATCACTCCGACTTCGAGGTAGCGAATTGCCTGAGAGTGGGGCGGGCCGACGAACATGAATGCCCGCTCCCTCGGTCGACGCGGTTGAAGGATCGCGTAGTCGATGTGGTGCACAACGGCGTATTCGGCATCGGCGTGTGGAATGCCGTGCTTGTCAGCCGAGGCGGCGAACTCGAACCTCATGCGTTTATGGTAGTACCGTTTTCGAAGGTTGGCAATCGGCGGGTGAGTGCGGGTGCTGACCGTGGTGCAGGCCGATTAGCCGGGTTTCGAGGCGGGCGAGGCCGCTCGGTGGTGGGGCGCCCAGTGGGTCTCTCGACGCTCACGTACAGCAGACCCCGCCGATATGCAGTTACGACCCGGCCGGTTCGACCGTGAGCGTGAGGTGGTGGCGGCCCAAGTGCTCGCTGCCGACCGTGACGGTGATCTGCCCGGTCTCCTGCCCAGCGCGGATGATCGCCAGGGCACGGCCGCGGTAGGTCGGCGCCACATTCGTGGAGTAGCTGCCCGGCAGCGTGGGGGAGGCGGATCCCAGGGCCGCCAGCGTGCCGGCGCCGTCCACGCGCACGCTCACGTGCTCGCCGCTGAGCATGGCGACGCTGCCCGCCTTATCCACCACCTCGATCTCCACGTAGACCAGGTCCTGGCCGTTCGCCCTCAGGCGCTCGCGGTCGCCGCGCACCCGCAGGCTCAGCTCGCCGCGCTGGGCGGGCAGGGTGGCCCGGCCGACCTCGCGGTCTGCGACCTTGGCGACGGCGGTCAGGTCGCCGACGTCGTAGGGGACCGTGAAGCGGGCGGTGCAGCCGTGCTTGACGCCCGCGCGGCGCGTCCCCAGTGAGCGCTCGCCTACGAACAGCTCCACCTGCGGGGCGTAGGAGTAGACCTCCACCTGCGCTGACGTGCCCGGCTCGGTTCCCGGCCACACCCACGACGGGACGGCGTCGGTGCCGCGCCAGGGCGCCTTGTGCACGCGCTCCCCGGCGCGGTCCAGCGGGCGGACCGCAAGCTCCGGCGTTTTCGGACGCTGCCACACGGTGCGGGCCAGCGCCATGCCGCCGTCGGGGTGGCCGGTGATGTCGATGACGCCGGGTCCGGCGGTGAGGTACGGGTAGGGCTTGTCCATGCCGGCGGGGTCCTCCCCGTAGGTCCACAGTCCGATCCCGACCTCCCCCAGGTAGTCCCAGCCGGTCCACATGAAGTCACCGATGACGTGGGGCAGCTCTTCCACCAGCTGCCAGTTGTTCACAATCGCGTGCGGCATGGTCTCGGTGCCGACGATGACGCGGCCCGGGTGCGCCGTGGCGTCCTTGCGGTAGCGGGCCTCGGCGTAGTTGTAGCCGGCGATGTCCAGCACATCGAAGACGCCGGCAGAAGCGCGGTCGGCCGCCTTGGTGGCGGCGGCCCGGGACATGAGCGTCCCCATGCGGGAGACGAGCATGTTGTAGGCGGTCGACCCGAAGGCGGAGGACTGCCCGGCGTCCCCGCCCCCGGCGTTGGCCTGCTGCTTGCGTCGCTCGCCCGAGGCATTGTTATCCGCCACCAGATCGCGGCCCCGCAGCGTCATCATGTTGATCATGAGGTTGATGCCGGCCGTGGTCGGGCGGGTCGTATCCAGGGAGCGCAGCAGCGTCACCGTGCGCCGCGCCGCCTCAATGCCGCGCGGGGTGGCGGACTCGCCCACCTCGTTGCCGATGGAGTACATGATGACGCTCGGATGCAGCCGGTCCTTGCGCACCAGCGCCTCGACGTCGCCCGCCCAGGATTCCTCGAAGTGGGAGGCGTCGTCGTGGGGGTTCTTGGCCTGGAACCACATGTCCCACAGTTCGTCCATGACGTACAGGCCTACCTCGTCGCAGGCGGCCAGCAGGTCGCGGGCGGCGGGGTTGTGGGAGGAGCGGATGGCGTTGAAGCCCTGCTGCTTGAGGATGCGGGCGCGACGCTGTTCGGCGTCGGCGAAGGTGGCGGCGCCCAGGATCCCCGAGTCGTGGTGGACGCAGGCGCCGCGCAGCAGCACCGGCTCCCCGTTGACGAGCAGGCCGCGCGTGGCGTCGACGGCGATGGTGCGCAGCCCGGTGCGGGTGGTCTCCTCGTCCAGTACCCCGCCCGAAGCGGCCGCGTCCGCCAGGGTGACGGTGAGGTCGTACAGGTGCGGGTCGACGTCGGACCACGGGTGGGCGTCGGTGGCGACGAGCGGCAGTTCCACCACGCTCCCGGTGGTGGACGCCGAGGCGCGGGCGGCCTCGCCGTCGGCGTCGGCGAGTGCGACGGTGACGACGACGGGAGCGGCGTCGGGGTTGTCGATCTCAACCCGGACGGTGGCGGTGGCCGTCGTCCCGGCGGAGGTGGCGGTGAGGGAGTCGGTGATGAGTTGCGTGCCGCCGCGGGTCAGGCGCACCGGTCCGGTGCGGCGCAGCCACACGTGACGGTAGATGCCCGAGCCGGAGTACCAGCGGGAGGAGGGCTGCTGGGAGTTGTCGGCCACGACCTCGACGACGGCGTCTGCCCCTGGGGTGAGCGTGCCCAGGTCCACCTCGAACTCGGTGTAACCGCCGCGGCAGCCGCCCACCGGGGTGCCGTCGACCAGCACCGTCGAGTTCTTGTACACGCCCTCGAAGACGAGTGAGAGGCGGTCTGCGCCCAGGTCGCCAGGCACGTGGAGGGTCTTGCGGTAGCGGTAGGTGCCGCCCGGGAACCAGCCCGCGCCGGAGGTGGTGGCGGTTTCGGCGCTGCGGGGCTCGTGGATCATGGCGTCGTGCGGGAGGTCGA
>NZ_JAWDJJ010000159.1:0-1618 GCF_032465695.1 Actinomyces sp. MRS3W | reverse complement strand
GTGTCGCTGCGCGGTGTCACCGCGGCCTGGGAGCCGCGTCCCGCCCCTCCCGGCCGCCCCGGCGGGCATCCCGGTGGGCCTCCAGGTGGCCACCCCGCTAGTTCTCTCGCCGGCACCGCCGCACATCCGGGACGGGCTCACCCGGGCAGCCGCCCCCGCGGGCAGTCCGGGGCTCCGCACTCCGCCTACCCCAGCTCCGCGCCGATGGTCCCGGCCGCCCCACCCGCGCCGACGACCCCGGTCACCGTGCTCACCGACATCAACCTCGACGTCGCCCCCGGCGAGCACCTGGCCATCGTCGGCCCCTCGGGGGCCGGCAAATCCACCCTCATGGCGCTCATCCGCGGCGACCTGCTGCCCGCCGCCGGACAGGTGCACGTGGGCGGCATTCCGGTGACCGCCGCCACCCAAGACGCCATTCGCGCCGTCAGCGCCGTCGTCACCCAGACCACCTGGCTGTTCACCGGAAGCATTGCCGACAACCTCCGCATCGCGGACCCCGACGCCACCCCGGAGCGCATGTGGGAGGCGCTGGAGGCCGCCAACCTGGCCGACGACGTTCTCGCCATGCCCGAGGGAATCAACACCGACGTCGGCGAACAGGGGGCCCGGCTGTCCGGCGGCCAGGCGCAGCGCCTGTCACTGGCGCGCGCCTTCCTCGCCGACCGGCCGCTGCTGCTTCTCGACGAGCCCACGAGCCAGGTCGACCTCGCCAGCGAGGCCGCGATTATCGACGCGATTAAACGACTGTCCGTCGGCCGCACCGTCATCACCATCTCCCACCGCTCCGGCGCCCTGACCGCGGCCGACCGGGTGGTCACCATCGCGGAAGGTACCGTGCGATGACTTCTCAACCCCGCCCCGCCGCATCCACTACTCGAACCGCCCTGATTGCTTGGCTGCTCGGCGTCACCCGGCCCGTTCTGCCACCGCTGCTCGCCTCCGCCGCCTGCCGCGTGGCCGGCCATCTGCTCGGGGTGGTCCTGTTCGCATTGGTCGCCCACGCCGTCGTCGACACCGCCCTTGCCCTCGCTGACGGCGGCCCCGCGCCCTCTGCCGGGCCGGTGGTGGGTGCCATGATCGTCATGTCGCTGCTCAAGGCGGCCCTGCGGTACGGCGAGCAGTTCCTCGGCCACACCGTCGCCTTCACCTCGCTGGAGCTGCTGCGCGCCGAGCTGTTCCGGGCATTGGCACGGCGTGCCCCGCGGGTCATGACCACCGCCCGCTCCGGCGACCTGCTGGCCCGCTCCACCAAGGACATCGACCGCATTGAGGTGTTCTTCGCCCACACCTTCGCCCCCGCCGTCTCCGCGCTGCTCGTGCCCGCGGCGGTGCTCATTGGCATAGGCGTCTGCGTGTCCTGGCCGGTGGCGGGGGCCGGCGCCATCGCGTTGCTGCTCGCCATCGTCGTGGTGCCGGCGCTCGGCCAGGGTCTGGTCATGTCCGGCTCGCGGCGCGTCATCGCCGCCCGGGCGGCGACCACGCAACACGTCACCGACTCGGTCCAGGGCCTGCCCGAAGTGGTCGGCTACGGGCGCGCGGCCGAGCGGTTGCAGGAGACGGCACAGCTGGATGCGGCGGTGGTGGCCGCCGGGCGACACGCGCTGTGCGCCGGGAC
>NZ_JAWDJJ010000158.1:0-2268 GCF_032465695.1 Actinomyces sp. MRS3W | reverse complement strand
GCAGGATCTGGTCGGCGGGCGTACCCGCCGCGATGCTCCCGCGCACAATCGCGCCCGCCATATTGCCCGCACCGATGAAGCCGTACACCGTCATGCCCCCAGGGTAGTGCCCCGGCGGGCAGCTCGGGCCGCGCAGCGTCCCGACCCCGGGGTAGCCTCACGGCGTGCCCCAGCCATTGCCACCGTTACCCGGCCACCCCGCTCCGGGGCGTGCCGCATCGCCAGCGGGCGGGCGGCGCCCACTGCTCGTGGTCGGCGCCGCACTTGCCGAGGAGGTGTATGCCGTCCCCGCCGTGCCGCGGCCCGGGGGACACGTGTGGCTGCGCCACATCGCCTCCGCCGTGGGCGGGTCGGCCCTCAACGTGCTGCGCATGCTGGTTCGCCTGGGGTACGCCCCCACGGCGGCGCTGACGGTGGGCACCGGGACGGCGGCCGCGCGTGTCCAGGCCGAACTGACGGCGCTGGGCACCCCCAGCCTCCTGCCCGCCCATGGGCAGGACAACGGTGTCTGCCACACACTGGTCACCCCCGACGGGGAACGCACCTTCTTGACCGTGCCCGGCTGCGAGATGGATTGGTCGCCGGCGCAGCTGGCGGCACTTGCGGTGCCGGCGGACGCCGTCGTCTACGTATCCGGTTTCCAACTCCTGGCCGCCGGCGGGCAGCTGGCGCAGTGGGCCGCTTCCCTGAGCGACGACGTGGCCCTCGTCCTCGACCCCGGGGCCCGCCTAGGGGAACTCGCGGAGCTGCCAGAGTGGGCAGCGGTGCGGGAGCGCTGCGACGTCCTCACCATCAACGAGCAGGAGGCGACCGCGCTGCTGGTAGCCGAGGAGGACGGTGAGTCCTGCCATGCGGATGCGGGCAGCCTGGAGGCTCGCCTGAGCACCTGGGCGGGGCGCCACCGCTGCGACGTGGTCCTGCGGCAGGGCTCGCGGGGCGCCACCTGGCTGGCGGCTGATGGCGCCGCACCCGTGCACGCGCCTGCCGTGCCCGTGCGCGTGGTGGACACCGACGGCGCCGGTGACGCCCACACCGCCGGAATCATGGCCGCGCTCGCGGACGGCTTCGATGCGGCTCACGCCCTCGAGCTGGCAGGACGGGCTGCGGCCGTCGTCGTCGCCGTGGCAGGGCCGGCTGGCTACGATTGACCCCGGTCCGGTGTCGGTCCCCTCGCGCCGGTGCCGCCGCCGACACGAGTCGAGAGGATTGCGAACAATGAACCACACCGCCGCACCGTCCGCTCCCCGCCGCGCGCTCGTGACCGGCGCCTCCACGGGAATCGGCGAGGCTACCGTGAGACTCTTGCGCGCTCACCATTGGGACGTCGTCGCCACGGCGCGTCGCACCGAACGGCTTGCCGCTCTGGCGGAGCAGACCGGCTGCACCTGGGTTGCCGCCGATCTGCAGTCACAGGCCGACGTCGACCGCCTCGCCGCCGAGGTCCTTGCCGACGGCCCGGTTGACGCCATCGTCAATAACGCCGGTGGGGCCCTGGGCGCCGATCCCGTCGCCGACGGCAGCGTGGAGGAATGGTCCACCATGTACGAGCGCAATGCCCTGGCCGCACTGCGGGTCACCCAGGCCTTCCTGCCCGGCCTGCGTCAGCGCGGCGGAGACCTGGTCTTCCTCACTTCCACCGCCGCGCACGACACCTATCCCGGCGGCGCGGGCTACGTGGCCGCTAAGCATGCGGAACGGGTGATCGCCAATACGCTGCGCCTGGAACTCGTCGGCGAGCCGGTGCGCGTCATCGAAATCGCCCCGGGCATGGTGGCCACCGCGGAGTTTTCGATGAACCGGTTCCATGGCGACAGTGAGCGTGCCAAGGCGGTTTATGCCGGCGTCGCGGAGCCGCTGGTAGCCGAGGACATCGCCGAATGCATTGTGTGGACGCTTGAACGCCCCGCCCACGTCAACATCGACTCCCTTATCGTCCGCCCCCGCGCCCAGGCCTCCAACACGGTGGTCGCGCGTAGCTGAGATCATAGATTCCAACGGTGCAGGCCGGTGCAGGCAGCGTGGCTCGGTGCGGCCCGGTGCGGCCCGGTGCAGGGCAGCGCAGGGCGGCGCAGTGTCACCGAAACCGGCACTAATGACGTGCCGAAACCGGCACTAATGACGTACCGAGACCGGCACAAGTGACGTGCCGAGACCGGCACAAGTGACGTGCCGAGACCGGGCGAAGTTGCTGAGGGCCGGCTAAGTCTTAGCGAGCCGCTCAGGTTTCCTGGGGGCATAGACCTGGTCATGCGGCAACCATCCTGACCG
>NZ_JAWDJJ010000157.1:0-1908 GCF_032465695.1 Actinomyces sp. MRS3W | reverse complement strand
ACTGAGACGGCGGGGCGTGTTCACTCAGGGCACGGTAGGGGAAGGTCACGTGAGAGGGGCTCATGACCCGCCGTGCCACGGCGTAGGATGGCACTCGCACCCCGGGAGTGCTAACCGTGAGCCGCGCGCGAGGAAGGAGAGTCCCATGTCGGATGAACGCCGTCTCAAGGTACTGTCCGCCATCGTCACCGATTACGTGCGCACCCGCGAACCGGTCGGCTCGCGCGCCCTCGTCGAGCGCTACCGGCTGGGGGTGTCGCCGGCCACCATCCGCAATGACATGGCGACTTTGGAGGATCAGGGCTACATCCACCAACCGCACACCAGTGCCGGCCGCGTCCCCACGGAGAAGGGCTACCGCCGTTTCGTCGACGAGGTGGCCCGCATCAAGCCCCTGTCCGCCCCCGAACGCGCCGCCATCAACGCCCTGCTGTCCGGCGCCGTCGATCTGGAGCAGGTCGTCGCCCGCACCGTGCGCGTCCTCGCCCAACTGACCGGCCAGTTGGCCGTCGTCGAGTACCCGAGCCTGCGGCGCACCACGCTGCGACACCTGGAGCTGGTGGCGCTCGGCCCCACCCGGCTGCTCATGGTCATCATCACCGACACCGGCCGCGTCGAGCAGCGCACCGTGGGCCTGCCCGGGCGCAGTCCCGACGAACTTGTCGACCCCGCGGTCCTGGAGCGGCTGCGGGTGCGGCTGAATGCGGCGCTGGTCGGCCGCCGCGCCGTCGACGTGGTCCCGGTGCTCGCCGCCCTGACCGAGCAGGCCCCCGCCGACGAGCGCACCGTTCTGGCTGCGGTGACCGACGAGCTCGTGGCCGCACTGCGCCCAGACGCCGAGGAGCGTATCGTCGTCGCCGGAACCGCGAACCTCGCCCGGTCCCTGGATTTCTCCGCCATCGGTGCGCTTCTGGACGCCATTGAGGAACAGGTTGTGCTCCTGCGCCTGTTCACCTCCGCCGACGCCGCCCGCGCCGATGAGTCCGACGCCACCGGTACCACCGTGCGGATCGGCTCGGAGATCCACGAGGACGCCCTAGCGGAGGCCAGCGTGGTCTCCGCCGCCTATGGCCCCGGCGACGCCGTCGCCCACCTCGGCGTCATCGGCCCCACTCGCATGGATTACCCGGCCACCATGGCGGCCGTCCGCGCCGTCGCCCGCTACCTGTCCAGGTTCCTCACCGGAACCGAGAGCGGCATACCGGGCTGAGCGCCACCGCGCCACCATGAGACCACCCGCCATCACACCCATTACGAAGGAACAGCAGCAAGCGTGAGCGACTACTACGACGTCCTCGGCGTGACCCGCGAGGCCACCGCCGAGGAGATCAAGAAGGCCTACCGCAAGAAGGCCCGGCAGCTGCACCCGGACGTTGCCGGACCGGGGCACGAGGACGAGTTCAAGAAGGTCTCGGCCGCCTACGAGGTCCTCTCCGACTCCGAGAAACGCCAGATGTACGACCTGGGCGGCGAGGACGCCCTGCACGGCAATGGCGGCTTCGGCGGGTTCACCGGCGACTTCGGCAGCTTCTCCGACCTGTTCCAGCAGGCCTTCTTCGGCGGCGCCGCCTCCCGCGGTCCGGCGTCCCGCACCCGCAGGGGACAGGACTCCCTGCTGGCCGTCAATGTCGACCTCGCCGACGTCGTCTTCGGCACCACCAAGACCGTGCCGATGGACACCTATGTCGTCTGCGACACCTGCCACGGCAGCTGCTGCAGCCCCGGCACCTCCCCGGTCACCTGCGCCGAATGCAATGGGCAGGGCTCGGTGCAGCGCATGCAGCGCTCCTTGCTGGGCAATGTGGTCACCTCCACGCCCTGCCCCCGCTGCCAGGGCTACGGCACCGTCATCGCCTCCCCCTGCCGGGACTGCGACGGCAAGGGCCGCAAGCATGTGCGCACCCAGAT
>NZ_JAWDJJ010000156.1:0-15373 GCF_032465695.1 Actinomyces sp. MRS3W | reverse complement strand
CCGCCGACGAAGCCCGCCGCTTCCTGGCCGCACGCACTACAGACCGTGCCCGGTGGATGCTCTCCCTCATGCTCGGTGCCCGCCAGGGCGAGGCACTGGGCATCACCCTCGACAACCTGCACCTCGACGCCGACGGCGGCGCGCCGTGGGTGGATCTCGCCTGGGAGCTGCGCAGGGTCACCTGGGCGCACGGCTGCGGCCCCCACACCCCCAACGCTGCCGGCGCCGGCTGGCCGTGCGGCCACCGGCGCGCCGGAGACTGCCCCGACCGCACCGCCCCCATCCCCGACGGCATGGAGGCCGAGCAGGCACACGGCGGCCTCTGGCTACTCAGGCCCAAGACTGTCGGCTCAAACCGCCGTGTTGCCCTCCCCGCTGTACTCGCAGACGCGCTCACCGAGCACCTCGAGGCAGCTCGGCCGACCCGGTTCGTCTTCGAGTCCTCCCCCGGTGTCCCGGTGGACCCGCGGCGCGACCACCAGGCGTGGAAGGCGGCACTGGCGGAGGAGGGCCTGCCGGTGATGTCGCTGCACTCGGCTCGTCACACGTGCGCGACGCTGTTGCTGGAGGCTGGGGTGCCGTTGCGGACGGCGCAGGAGATCTTGGGGCAGACGCAGGCGCTGACGACGGCCCGCTATCAGCACCCCAGTCTGGGGGTGCAGGCGCAGGCGCTCGACGCCGTCGCCGGGGCGCTGTCATAGAGTCGCCATCGTCCTACCGTCGGTTGCGGTCCTTGCGGTGCAGCCAGTCGGCAAACTCCTTGGCGGCTTCCATCGTGGGGAACGCCCAGACGTACTCTCCGTGCCCGCCCCACCATCGCACGACGGCGGGGACGACGACGGGGTTCCCTGAGGCTGTGTTCAGGGCTTCGTGTGCGAGGTCTTTCCATTCAAGCGAGAAGTAGGCCACTGGTTGGCCTTTTACTTCAAGCCTGACCGCGTAGGGGTCGTAGCTGTTGCTCGGTTCTGCGACGACCGTTCCCCAGTCTGCGAACGCGCCTGATCCGCTTCTGCCTCGGGTAATGAAGTCGCCGTGAGTGCGGGCAAGCTTGTGGATGGCGGGCTTGTGCTTGTCCATGACGTACAGGGAGAGTTTCCCGTTGTCCGTGAAGGAGCCGTCCTCCAGCATCGGGGTGATGTCCAGCAGGAATCCTGGGGCGCGGTTTGCGGCAGCAGCGGCCTGTTTCTCCTCGCGTTCTTTCCGTCGTGCGGCTCTGGCGGCCTTCTGCTCTGCGCGCTTTGCTTCCAGTTCTTCTTGGGCGGCCTCGCGTTCTTTCCGTCGCGCGGCCCGCTTCTCCTCGCGTTCTTTCTGTCGTGCGGCTCTGGCAGCCTTCCGCTCAGCACGCTTTGCCTCCTGCTCCTCCCTGGCTGCCTGTCGCTCGGCTTCTATCTGGCGTCGTTTCGCGGCTTCTTCCTCGGCTGCCTTGGCCTTCTGTGATTCATCGTGGGGCTGGGGCTGCAGCAGGGCCGGTTGCGGTGGTGTCGGCCGGGCTGCGGCGGCTTGGACGGCTCGCCGTGCGGCGCGCTCGGCGGCCCACTTGTCTACGCGTTCGGCTCCGCGGAACAGGAGCACGGCGACCACGATTGGTGGGATCACGAGGATCAGGGAGCCGATGACGGCGTCTCCGGCGCTGTAGTCGTCGGTGACCATGGCGCCGATGATGCCGATGATCCCGAGGCCTGCGAAGAGTGTGGACAGGACGCCGAGGATGCGCATGGCGATCCCCCAGCCGGAGGGCTTCATGTGGGCCTCTTCCTTGAGGGGTTGGGTAGTGGTGGCCTTATCTTGCGCTGCACTTAGCTCGCTCGCGTGGTTTTGGCGGCTCTCTAGGCAACGATCTTGTGACGGCGCAGTGTCTCCCTATAGGCAAGGATGACCCAGCACGGCACGTCGAGTTCGGCGGCGAGTGCTCCGAGGTGTGGGCCGGCCAGCGTCTCGGCGGCCCGATAGGCGCCGGGGGTGATGAGACGGCAGGCCACCTGGCGGTCTATGCGGGCCTCCACGGGGCGGGTCTGGTGGCCGTCGTCCCCACGGGCGGCGTGGGTCAGCTCGTGCATGAGTGTCGGGACGGCGGAGCGCTCGCTCATGCCCTTGCGCAGGTAGACCGTCCGGCTGGGGAGGTGGTAGGCGCCGCGCCACCCCTCCGGCATGCGCAACCACCGCACGAACACCTGCTGCTCGTCAGCGGCGGCGAGGAGGGCGTCCATCGTTGGTCTCACAAGCGGGCACACTAGCCGCACCCTCGGACACGAATATCGACCGTACTTGTAGCACCTCGCTTACAAGCGGGGTTGCGGTACTCTCGGCCGCCGCCGACTCAGAGCGACTCATCCTCCCCGTAGGGGATGTCCTGGGACTCCTCACCGAGATCGTCACGCCAGCCGGTCGTCTCCGCCAACTCCTCATCAGCCCCGGGCTCGACCTGGGCTGCAAGCTCCTCCAGGGGAGGCAGCTCCTCAGACCACGCCCGCTGCCGCTCTCCCAGCTGGATGACGTCGGCCCGCTCGCGCTCGCGGGCTCTCGCCTGAGCCTCGCGCAGTACCTCCACCGGATCAAGACCGAGCGCGTCGCAGATGCTGCCAAGCTCGTCGAGCGTGATGACCTTGACTCCCTTCAGCATCTTCTGGATCTGCGTGAACCCCACTCCCGAGGCGTCCTCGACAGCCCGAAGACTGAGTCCAGACCGATCTCGCGCTTCGGACAAGATCTGAGCGACTTCGCTTCCAAGTTCCCCAACTTCACGACTCCTGGCGGGCATGCCCCAAGTATGCCATATAGCAACAAAACCTGCGCTGTTGTTATTTGACTACACGAGACGTCTCACCCTACCGTTGCCATATGCAAACGACTTGGAACGAGGCAGCCGCCACGGGGCTGCATCAGGAGATGCGGCGTCAGCACCTCACCTTCCGGGCTCTCGCTGCCAAGGCCAAGCTCGAGCCATCGAACGTGTACCGAAAGATCACTGGCAAGCGGGCACTTTCGGTGGATGAGTTCACCGCGCTGAGCCAGGCTCTGGGATACGAGCCAGCGGAGATGCTGGCTCGCGTTTCGGCCAACAATGACATCAGCTCCGTCGACGTCGACGGGGCGCCTGCCGCGGAGGCTCACGGCGTCGCCGCCGTCGAGCACGTGGGGGCCGCGCTCGCGGACGTGCCGGTCGAGGCTCTCCTGGAGCACGAGGCCGCGTGTGACTCGTGCTGGTCGCTGGACGATGCCGCCCGGCACCTGTCGGGCGACGAGGACCCGGCCACGCACCGCTCCTCCGACGAAGAGGTGGCGTGATGGCTCGTGTGGGTGGGCCGTATAAGCCTGTGTTCGAGATTCGTACGCAGGACGGTGAGTTGCTTCCGATTATTGATGAGCCGACGCGTATCGACGTCGCCCCGGACGGCTTCATGACTGCGACAGTGACGTTGGTCGTGGAAGAGGCTCGTCTGACTCTTACTCAGATCTCTGATCCGGGACGCCCGTCTGCCGGGACGAACACGGGCGCGTCGGTGCCGTCGACGCGTAGCGCCAGTTGTGGTGGGAATGGTCTCCCGTGCGCATCGAATGCGGAGCCCCGTAGTGATTCCCCAGGGGAGAGCGTTACTGGGACAGAGAACGGCAGTTTGAAGAATGCCTCGGGATTGGCGAAGGCCTCGATCGTGGCCGGTTCGGGCGAGGTGTTGCGCAGCGAGAAGGATCTGCGGGACCCCCAGGACAAGAGCAGCCGCGGCGGAGTTACGGCGGCAGCGATGGCTTCGGTGCCGGCGGCAGCGCGTTGCAGTGCCTGTGCCTGTTCTTCGGCGGCTTTCGCGGACGCCTCAGCGCGCTGTGCTGCCGCTCGCGTGAGGTCGAGGAACTCCTGGAACTTTGCGTTCCGTTGTTTGGCTTCGTTCTCTCGGGCTTGGACGTCTTTCTTGGCTTGCCTGCGCCCGAGTAGCCATCCGGCGAATGAGCCGAGCATGGCGATGACCGAGAGCCCGGCAGTCAGCCACGTTGCTGCGTCCAATATCTCCTCCTCGGTGGGTTCCGCCGTCGGCTCCGATGCCGGCGGGTCGGTTGGTGCTTCGGAGCCTACCGAGGAGGTGCGCCCCGCTGCTGGCCGGTCTGACTCCTGCCGGTCGTGCGGCGCTGGGTGCGGGGTGGGGCTGGCGCCTCATAGCTGCGCCGGCCCCGCCCATCCCATCAGCGACGTCCCGGATGGGGGTGAGGCGTGATGGCCGCCGCGACGTTGGAGGCGATTGCTGAGCGTCTGGACCGGATTGAGCGGGCGCTGACGGCTGGCACTGCCCCGGAGGTGCGGTCGCTGTCGGTGGCGGATGTGTGTCGTCTGACCGGTATCCCCCGCCCGGCCGTGCTGGCCGCGATCCGCACCGGGGATCTCCCGGCGATCGAGATCGGGGAGCGAACCCGGGTGGTGCGCCCCACCGACCTGGATGCGTGGCTCACTGCCCGTGAGCTCCGCCTGATCGCAAAGAAGTAGCCGCCGGCACTGCCATGCCGACGGCCCGAGCCAAAGTGAAAGGAACAAACCCAATGACTCGCAACTCATCTTACAAGCCCCGCCACAAGGCAGAAAGACGTCGTGTGCTCGACGTGGTGCGTGGCCTGCTCCGCCTGGCCCCGACCGACAACAACGACGCTGTGAAGGAGGTGCCGGCCCGATGACTGCTCGTGTGTCTGGCCTGTCTCGCGCCGCCCGCGCGACTATCGCCGCTGAGGGGATCACTGTGCGCCAGTACGTTGACCATCACTTCGGCCGGGACGTTGCCCGGTGGCCGGGTGACCGTTGTGGCTGCACGGATGACCGGTGCGACGGCTACCACCACATGGCCAGCGAGCCGTGCCCGTGCGTGGAGGTCCTGGCCCGCCACGCCGTCGCGGCCGCCGCTGACGCCTCCCGTGAGGAGGTGGCGGTCCGATGAGTGCGGAGCGGAGAATCGCGGCTGGTGCGTGCCTGCTGTGCGTGGGTGTGCTGGTCGGCTGCGTGCAGGCCTGGCTGGCCGTGTCGGGCCGGGCGCCGGCCTTGTCGGGGCTGTCGCTGCTGGCCCTGGGCCTGGGCGGTGTGGGTGCGTGGCTGATGCTCACATCCTGTGACGTGGCGGTGGTGCCTGAGCTGGATGCGGAGCTGGCGGCTGTGGACGCGGAGGTGTCCGCCGGCCCCAACACAGCCGACGCCGACGGCGACGGCGACGGCGAGGATGCGGGGGACGTGCTGGCGCAGGCGGCCCGGATCGTGGACGGCGCGGTAGCAAGCGAGGCTGAGGCAGTCGTGGATCGAATCCATGGTCAGCCGCACACGCACCTGCACATGGTGCTGTCCCCTGAGGATGGTCCGGGTGGTGATGATCCGGAGATGCTGTGTGAGCTGACGGCTCCTCGCGGTGCGATGGGGTGGGCTGTCGGCGCGCTGGCTCAGCTGATGCATGACCCGCACCATGTGCGCGGCATCCTGGAGCACCTCGCCTCTGATGGGGATGAGTGGTGATGGGTGCGCAGGTGCAGCATCGTCTGGACTGGTCGCATGGGCCGATCCCCTGCAGTGGTTGCGAGCGTCCGATGCGGCCTGTTGGCCGGTCTGCTGATGATCCGCGCTGGTCGGGGACGGTCGCTCACGCGGGTCGTGGCATGTGCTACCACTGCCGGAGAGCGACGCAGGCGGCGGAGGCTGCCGCGGTTGCGGCCCAGGCTGTGGAGGATGTGGTGTCGCCGCGGCCAGCCGCGCCGTCGTTGCGGCGCCTGGCCGGCCTGGAGGCTGATGCCATGGTGGCGTCTCCCTCTCTCGGCCGGGAGGTCACGTGGCCGTGGCGGATGCTGCCTGGCGGCATGAGCATGGTGCAGCAGGAGCTGGAATGCCTTGCGGATCTGGCGGATCAGCTGCGCCGTGATGGCCTGGTGGCCATGTCGAGGCCGCGCCGGAGTGTGCGGCACGGGGTGGGCGCGACCATCCTGCTGACCCTGACCGTGCGGCCGGCCACGCCGGAGGAGGCGAGGGCGCTCGGTCACGAGCCTCGCCCCGCCCAGACCGGAGAGGCTGTGGGGGTGGCGGCATGAGCTACGACGCAAAGATCCGCATGCAGCTACCAGAGCGGGTAGAGGTGCCGTGCTCGTACGGCCGGCTGACACGGATGCTCGCGTCCCGCGTACGGATCAGCAGCTACGATCCCCGGCATGGCTTCCCCGTGCACGTGACGGTGTATGGCCGTGGCATCCGCAGGGACGGCACCCTGTCGAGGCTTGAGGCCAGCGCGCGGGTGCAGCTGCCGCCAAAGCCCTTCGGTGAGGTCTCCCTGCAAGACCTCGGCGAGGCAAACCAGCAGGCGATCCTGACGGCTGTGGGCCGCGTAGAGCGTGCTGCCCGCATCCTGTCTGGCGTCGAGAGCGGTGATGAGTCGTGAGCCCGCGGCGGATTCAGCGGCGGCGCACCCGCGGGTGGCGGATGCCCAACGACGTTGTCTACGTCGGCCGCGGCAGTCGGTGGGGCAATCAATTCATTGTGGGGCGGACCTACCTGATTTCCACGTTCGGCCGGGCGTTGGAGCACATCGGCTTCCACCAGCAGATCGACCCTCAGCCGTTCACCCCCACATCCCGTGCTGACGTCGTGGAGATGTACCTGGCCTGGTTTCAAGGCAACCTGGTAGTGCCCCTCTACGAGCCGTACTCCCGGACCATCCCGCGCCAGGAGGATATCCAGGCGGACCTGATGGGGCGTGATCTGGCGTGCTGGTGCCCGCTGGACGAGCCGTGCCACGCGGACGTGCTGCTGGCCCTGGCTGCCGGCAAGCCCCTGTACTCCATGACGCTGGCGGAGCTGTCCCCGGTCGTGGAGTCCGAAGGCGGGATGCTCCTATGACTGCTACCACGACGGTTAGTGCTCGTGATCTGGCGGGTTTGATCCCCGCCGGCGCGTCGTCCGCGCTGGTGCCTGACAGCGTGGCGTTTGAGCTGTTGGAGCGGCTGGCTGCCGCCGGCGGTCCCGCTACCTGTGCTCATGGCCACGAGTGGTCTATCGCCACGGCCCGTGTCCGGGTCCGTGACCGCCGCTCCCAGGGGCGGGGCGTCGTCCTGGAGCGTGACTGCAAGGTCTGCCGCCACCTGGCGTGGAAGGAAAGGGTTCGCCACACCCGCCACCAGATGAAGGGCGGTCGGCTGACATGAGGGAAACCCGTGATTTCGCGCGGCTGTGGGATGACGCCCTGACTCAGGTGTCCCCTGACTACTGGAAGTGGCCGAACCACGACACCCCGGCCGCGTACCTGGCGCGGGTGGCCGCGTCAGACGCTATCGGCGCGGGCCTGCTGGTCGCTCACTACGGGACGTGGCGCTCCGCCTCCGCGCCGGGTATCGCCGAGTACCTGGCCCGGGTGATCGCCCTGGGCGGGGTGCTAGGCACTGTCGGCATGCGCTACGGCGGCGCGCGCGTGCGGGTGGCCCGTGACCGGACCGCGCAGGTGGCAGCCGTCATCAGCGAGTGGCGCGCCCTGGACGCCGACACCGAGGCCGAGGCGGCCATAGACGCCAGGGCCGGCCTGGGCACGGGGGCGGACCTGTGGTGGTCCCGGCTGCTCGACCAGCACGCCCGCCCCCTGTGGGTGACCGCCTGCGCCCCGGTGCCGCGTGAGGCCGCGATCTTGTCTGCCGCCGCGGCCCTGTGCTGGCTGTCGGACCTCTACCGGGCGGGACGTGTCGCCAGGCACCCGGTCTCCGGCGTCTACCTCACCGTGCACGAGCTGGCCGCCTACAACCGTGACCGCCACCACCAGACCGTCAACTAGGAGCCGCCGACCATGACCACCACACCCATACCCGCCCTCGTGTCGGCGCCTGAGCTGGAGCTGATGGTGCGCGCGTCGCCGGCGCTGCCGGTGATCCACCTTGAGCAGCTCGGTCCCAGGGTCACTCGTATGCATGTCGTCTATCGGGACGTCACCTGCCTGTGCCGTCCGGGCGAGCCCACCGCGTGCCTCGCCTCGGCCCCGTGGCTCCGCCCCGCTAGTCCGGAGCGCATCCGTGAGGTGTTGGAGGACGCCCGGATGTGCCGGGCCTGCGCCCAGGCGTATGCCCGCCTCGCTAACACTGCCCTCACCCCGGACGGGCAGGGCACTGACTCTCTGCTCGCCCTACTAGACCAGGAGGACCCGTCATGACCACTACCGCTGCTGCTGCCCCGCTGGGGGTGATGCTGCACGCCACCGTGGATATGGACACTCTGCTGAAGGCTCTGGCCGCCACCATCCCCCACGTCGGGACGGACAAATCCGGTCCGGGGTGTGAGCGTCTGCGTGTCGTTCTGGACGTCGCTGGCATGCGCCTGTGCCTGCTGGCTACGGACTCGGAGTCCGCGATCATGGCGTCGGTCCCGCTGTCGGAGGTTGACGACGCCGTCATCATCGACGACGACGGGCCGGGTGTCCGGGTGGTCGACCGGGTGGACCTGGACCTGTCCAAGGGCGCGGCCAAGACCATCTCCGCGGTCTTCGGGCGCGTGGGTGGTGAGACGGTGCGGCTGGATGTGCCCGCCGACGGCCGGAGCATCCAGGTCACTGATGTGTCGGGCATGTTGGCGGGGCGGACGGTGCGCGTGGCCGCGATGGGCGAGTGGGGTCCCGTGGATGATGCGCAGCGTGTGGACGCCGCCGCCATGATCGCCCACACCTGCGCCGCTCCGCTGGCCCCGCAGACCACGTACAGCCTGCTGCTCAAGACCATGTCCCGCTGGGCCCCCACCGCCAAAGCGCTCGGGGTGCTGCCGCTGCGGGTCACCGCGTCGGGCATGGGACTGGTCGCCTACGGGGACCTGGCTGAGGCCGTGGGCCTGGTGGTGCTGGGCTGCCTGCGCGTGTACGGCACCACGGACGCCGTACCCGCCGCCGAGGCGGCCTATGACGGCCCCGCCACCGCCATCCTGATGGACCTGCTGCTGGACGGTGCCCCGGTCGGTGGTGAGGCCACCGAGGAGGTCTCTCACGCCATGGTGCCGGAGCGGTCGGCGTGGCTGCACGAGCAAGACACCGACGAAGACGATGTCGACACCCCCACCGGTGACGACGACGGCGACGAGCCCGACGACGGCGACGACACCCCGGGTGGTGATGCCGCGTGAGGATCGCCATCACGGTGGAGCCGGACCTGAGGGATGGCGTGGAGATCACCGCCATCGTGCCGGCCGAGGAGCCCCTGGCGTCGTCGGCGTCAGACACCGTCGCGGCTATAAGACGTGAGCGGCGCACCACCGACGCCGTGCTTGCCCAGATCACCGAGCACCTCGTGTACGGCGTCCCCCTGCGCTCCCCGATCATCGCGCCGGGCGAGGTCGTCTACCAGCAGCGGTCCCTCGGGGGTGAGGAGTGATGGGCACGAATGACTCCCGCGCCCCGTGGCTGGACATCTACACGATCCCCTCCTGCCCCCAGTGCGCCCAGACCCTCCGACTCCTCGACCGCCTGGGCGCCCGCCACCGAGCACGCCCCCTGGCCGACCACCCAGACGCACAAGCGCTCGCGGCCGAGCACCACGTGACGAGCGCGCCGGTGGTGGTGGCTATGAGCCCCGTGGGGCTGGTGGCGGGCGTGTGGGGCGGCCACCGCCCGGACCTGATCCGCCGCCACCTGGACGAGTACGCGCCGAGCGTGTGGGACGAGCCCGAGGAGACCGCATCATGACCACCACCGCTACTACTGCCCCGCCTACGGTGGCGTTCGCCGTCGACGGGATGCCGGAGACGGAGGGGTCCACCCGAGCATTCCCCACACAGACGGGTGGTGTGCGGGTGACTCACACCAAGCAGGCCGCGCTGGAGGAGTGGCGTGCGCGGGTGCGGGCCGCCTCGCTGGCGGCTGCCGTGCAGGCGCGCTGGCCGCTCGGCTACGACGGCCCGGTGGAGGTCCGGGCCACGTTCTACCTGCCCCGCCCGGCGCGGCCCAGGTTCCCGGTGCCGGCTACCAAGCCGGACCTGGACAAGTTAGAGCGCGCGGTCGGCGACGCCCTGGCCGAGGTGCGTCGCGGCGGCTACGTCGCCCAGCGGGGCCTGCTGCGGGAGGACTCCCGCATCGTCCGCTGGCACTCGGCCAAGGAATACGTCGACGGCGAGGTCGTCAAATCCCCGGGCGCCGCAATCGCAGTCCTACCAGTAGATGAGGAGACACAGCCATGACCACGACTGCGCTCGCCGCCGCCGACGGCGTGCCGGCTGACGTCGAGACCTGGCAGTTCGGCCTGCACGAGATCCGCACCCTTACCGGGGCGGACGGGGAGCCGCGCTTTGTCCTGACTGACCTGTGCAAGGCGCTCAGCCTGGGAAACCCCGCTATGGTCGCCCGGCGCCTGACGGACTTCATGAAGGGGGTCAATCTGATTGACACCCCTGGTGGGGCCCAGCGGGTGACGACGGTGACCGAGGCCGGCATGTACTCCGTCATCTTGCGTAGTGACAAGCCTGAGGCCGTCCGGTTCCAGGAGTGGGTCACCGGCGAGGTGCTGCCTGCGATTCGTCGTCACGGCGGATACCTCACCCCTGCTGCCGCTGAGGCCGCCCTGACTGACCCGGACTTCATCATCCGGCTGGCCACTCGGTTGAAGGAGGAGCAGGCGGCGCGCGCCCAGCTGGAGTCTGAGCACGCCGCGCTGGAGGCCCGCGTGGAGGCCGACCGTCCGCACACGGTCCTGGGCCGTGCGGTGGCCGACGCTGAGGGCCTGGTGCTGGTCAAGGCAGTAGCGGACGTCCTCACCCAGGAGGGCATCGCCTGCAACCAGGCAGACCTGTTCGGCTGGCTGCGCGCCCACGGCTGGCTGTGCAAAGCAAAAGGCGACATGTGGAACCGGCCCACCAAGTGGGCGCTCGAAAAGGGCTACGTGCGCGCCGTCGAGCGCACCGTCCCAACCAATCACGGCACCGCCCAGCGGTGGACATCGAAGCTAACCGGCGCCGGCCAAGAAGACCTGATCGAGGGCTTCACCACCGGCCGCTACCACCTAGGAAAGGAAGGCACTCGGTCATGACCGCCGAGATCGATTCCGTCGAGTACAAGTCCGCTATCCAGATCCTGGTCTATGACCATGCCCGCCACCTCACCGAGACCTACAGCGGGCAGGTGTGGGAGTACTACCCGGAGATCCACGAGCACGCCGCCCGCCAGCTCGCCGATGAGCTCTCGCGCTGGCCGCGCCGCCCGACCCCGGCAGAGGTCGAGTGGGCCGAGGAACAGCTCCGGGCCATTGACCCCACCAACTATTACAGCGAAGACGGAGAGGAAGGCGTGGACTGATGGCTGGGGACACGGTTATCACGCTTATCGGCAACCTCGTAAGCGATCCGGAGCTGCGGTTTACGCCGTCGGGGGCGGCGGTCGCCTCCTTCACCATCGCCTCCACCCCCAGATCCTTCAACCGCCAGTCGGGCCAGTGGGAGGACGGGGAGACCCTGTTCATGCGCTCCTCCTGCTGGCGAGAGCTGGCAGAGAACGTGGCCGAGTCACTGACCAAGGGCACCCGCGTGATCGCGACCGGCCGCCTACGCCAGCGCTCCTACACCACCCGCGACGGACAGGACCGCACCGTGGTGGAACTGCAAGTGGACGAGATCGGCCCCTCACTCCGATACGCGACCGCCCAGATCACCCGCAACGCGCCACGCGGCCAACAGCAGGGCGGCCAGCCCCAGCAGCCGGCCCAGCACCCCGCCAACCCGCCAGCGGACGACCCCTGGGGCGTCGGCCAGGCCGCCAGCACCACCTTCGGCGACGAGCCCCCGTTCTGACACGAAAGGACACGACAATGACAGACCTACAACCACCCGAGCCCACGGGCCCCGCCGAAATCATCGGAAAGATCCTCGGCGGCCTCATCCTCACCGGCCTCGGCGCACTCCTTCTGTCTGCGCTCGCGGCCCTGACCATCGTCATCTGGAGGGCCGTTCTATGACCAGTGCCAAGCCGGGCCGCTACGTCAAACGCCCCGTTGTCGTGGAGGCCATCCAATACGACGGCAGCCTCACCAATGCGCTCGACATCCTCGACTGGATAGGCGACGCGACTAGCGCCGAACGCACCGCCGACGGCAACCTCGTCATCCACACCTTGGAGGGCGATATGACCGCCGACTGGGGCGACTTCGTGATCCGAGGTGTCCAGGGCGAGTTTTACCCGTGCAAGCCGAGCATCTTCGCCGCCACCTACCAGCCTGCCCCTGACCCCGCACAGGAGGCGTAACCAATGTCGGCCGTCTGTGTCCGTGGCCCGCCCTCAGGCGGTCCCGCGTGCTGCTGCTGTTGTTGTTCGCTTGTCTTGTCGCTTGTTGGGAGGTGTCCGCGTTTGTCATACATGCTGGTGGATGATCAGTTGTTCCAGAACCGAAAGTTCCGGGCGCTGATGCGCCGTGGCCGTCAGGGCGATGCGGACGCCTGGGGTGCGGGACTGCTGTGGATGATGGCCGGCTCCCAGGTCAAGGCCGGCTACGCCACCGGTGTGCTGACCACCTTTGACGTGCTGGCCCTGGCCGAGGACCCCGAGGTCGCTCCTCGCCTGGCCAGGGTGCTGGTCGAGGAGGGCCTGTGGCACGACGTGGAGCACCCGTGCCCATACGGGCGGTGTTCGGACGCCGCCCCGGGCCAGTACGTATTCCACGACTGGCGTCACTACCACAAGAAGACCGGCGACGAGGAGCGGGAGGCTCGCGCGCTGCAGGCCGAGCGCAACGACCCCCGCCTGAAACAGGAGGTGTGGCAGCGCGACCGGCTGCCAGGCCAGCCCCAAGGGGCCCCGCTGGAGGCGCTGTGCGCCTACTGCGGCAAGCCCGTACGTCGCACCACGGTCAAGGGCGACATGGCCGCCGAGGTCGACCACGTCATTCCCAAGCCGCTGGGTGTGGACAACCTGGTGATCTCCCACAGGCGCTGCAACCGCGTCAAGGGCCAGCGCACCCCGGCGGCGGCCGGGCTAACACTCCACCTGACCGACGCTCACCGCGCCGCGTTGGAGCAGCGTCGAGCAAGCTCGCACCCTGGAGGGTACGCAGGGCTACTCGACGCCATGCTCGGACGTGACCAGTGGCCGCTGGATACGGACGGAGTGCTCTTCACCGACACCGACTCCCAGCCCGCCCAGGGTGAGGGCGAGCGTAGATCGCACCCATCAGGGTCAGCTGAGCCGCCCGTCACTGGTCCTGGCGTGGGATGGGAGGGGCGTAGATCGCACCCCGAGGGGTCTGCTGAGCCGCCCGCCGGTGTCGTTGGGGACAGCCCGACCGCTCCCGCCGGCACTCCTGCGCCCGTGGCGCCCCAGGAGCCGCCTGGCAGACAAGACCCCGCCCCGGCATTCCCAGGGAGGAGTCTGCCCAATTCCAGGCCCATGGCGCCCCAGGAGCCGCCCGCGCAGGGCTCCTCGGCGGCGTCTCAGGGCACCGCTGCGCCTGCACCCGTCGCCCAGGGAATGGGCATCGACAGGATCGCCTCCAACCGCGTCTTGGAGGCGCTCGAAGCGTGCTTCGGCGCCCCGCTGCCGGCCGATCTGGCCGTGGCCGCCATGGCCGCCCACACCGGCAAGAGCCTCACTCCCGACCAGCAGACCATGCTCGACGCCGCCCTCGCGTACGCGTACGCGCGTACGGGCGCGCACGGCCGTGCGCGCGCTCTCACGGGCGCACGCGCGCTGGCATGGCATGGGACGGCACGGGATGGCCTGGCACGGCAAGGGCTGGCATGGGACGGCACGGCACCAGACGACGCCGGCGGCAGGTCCCACCGCCGGCGCAGGAGAGCCAAGAAGAAAACCACTACCTGCCCAACCCACGGCGACCGAATCCCCTGCCGCCTATGCCAAGAGGAGGATCTCTCATGAGTGCTTGCGTCTCCGGCTGCACGATCCGTGGCATGCACGCCCCTGACTGCGACGGCACCAGCACCGACCGTGCGGGCCAGCTGGTGGAGTGCCGTGGGTGCCTGCCGCGGCCTGCTGAGGACGGCGCCTGCCTGTGCTCGTGGTGCGTTGGCCGGCTGACCTCTACGGTCGCGGGCCTGCCTGCCCTGGCCGATCACCTGCGCCTGATGGGTGAGCCGTCGGTGTCTTCGCCGTCGGGCCACACCGACGCCGGCAGCTCGGCGCGTCCGGGTGAGGGGATGCTCTACCCGTCCGCTCTGGTGGCCCTGGATGACCTGCACGCCATGGTCGCCATGTGGTGTGCCGAGGTTGCCGCTGAGCGCGGTGTGCCCTCGCCTCCGGCTGGGCTGACGCGGTGGACGGTGCCTGACGGCGACGGCGACGTGGAGCCCATCGGGCCCGCCTCGCCCGGTGCCACGGCCTGCCTGGTGGAGTGGCTGGCCCCGCACCTGGAGTGGGTCACCGCCCAGTCCTGGGCGGGCGACATGCTGGCCGACCTCGCGTCGGCGTCTGCTCGGGCGCTGGCTCGGTGGCCGATGGTCGAGCCCGACCGGCGGGTCACGGACGTGCGCTGCCCGTCCTGTGGGTGTCTGTCGCTTGTGGTGTCCCCGCCCGCGACGGTCGGCGCGTCGGCCACGGTCCGGTGCAGCCTGCCAGCCTGCGGGCGCACGTTGGGTGAGGAGGACTGGCAGCACACGAGAGCCCTTGCCCTGGCCCGAGCCCAGACAGCCGCTACAGCGGGGGCGCCGTCGTGACCGGCGTGGTCGGCCCGGACGGCACCGAGTGGGTCTCCGCCGTCACGGCACTGGACCGGGTGCCGGGGTTGTCCGGGTGGACGCTGTGGTCGTGGATCAGGCGGGAGCAGGTGCGGTCCCGGCGGGTGGGGCGCCAGGTGTGGGTGGCCTGGCCTGACGTGCTGGAGGTGGAGGCTGCGGCCCATCTTGCCGGCTGGCGGCGGGGCGGATACCGGGGGGTGCACACGGATGCTTGACCGGGGATCTGCTTCATTGCACAATTGGGTGCAGCGGGACACCTGCGCCCCGATGCTGGTCGTGGTGCGTGCTCGGTGGTTCGTCCGCATGGTTGCTCATGGTCTTGGACACCGCCTTCCATTCCTCTCTCAGACATTGATGTGCGGGGGAATGTTGTGGCTACTTCTCGAACCGGCACGGCGAAATGGAAGCACGCGCGAGCGTCAGCCATCGCGCGCGCCAAGCAGGTTGGGCAAAGTCACTGCCCGATTTGCGGCGTCATTCTCGACTACGACGTGGGAGGATCGCCCAATAGTGCGGAGGCGGACCACATTGTCGAATATGCTGCGGGCGGCTCCGATCACCCAGATAATCTGCGTATTATCTGTCGTCGTTGCAATCAACGGCGCGGCGGATACCTCGGGAAACAGCGTTCAAGTAGCAGGCAAAAACAGCCGGTGTTCGTGCGCCCGACCGCATCTTCGGCGGTCTGGTAATCGCTGGGGGCGGGCACCCCTCCCCGCCCCCAGCGATTACCAG
>NZ_JAWDJJ010000155.1:0-32489 GCF_032465695.1 Actinomyces sp. MRS3W | reverse complement strand
CACCACCGCCGACCGCTGGGCGGAGACCACCTTCTCCTACCGGCCGCTCGGCACCGAGGACTGGACCGTCGTCGGCACCGCCGAGGACGACACCCCGCGCGTGTACGCGGACCTGTCGGCCGTGCCCGCCGGCACCGTCCTGGAGGTGCGCGCGGTGACCACCGATGCCACCGGTAATCGGACCGCCGCCTCCAGCCTCGCCGTCGTCGGGGCCGACTACACCGGGGCCGAGCCGCCGAGCAAGCCGGATGAGCCCGTCGACGGCCTGGAGGTGACCATCCCCGGTGACCACAACACCGAGATGGGCTGCACCTCCGACTGGCAGCCCGACTGCGAGCAGGCGCGGCTCACCCAGGCAGCCTCCGGCCTGTACACCGGCACCTTCGACATCCCCGCGGGCACCTGGCAGTACAAGGCCGCCATCGGCGGCACCTGGGACGAGAACTACGGCGCCGACGGCGTGCCCGGCGGCGACAACATCACCTACACCGCCGCCGGCGGGCCGGTCACCTTCTACTACGACGCCCGCACCCACCAGGTGTGGAACGACGCCGAGGCCCCGCCGGTGACCCTGCCCGGCTCCTTCCAGGACGAACTCGGCTGTGAATCCGACTGGGACCCCGCCTGCCTGGCCT
Source organism: Actinomyces sp. MRS3W (assembly GCF_032465695.1). NCBI lineage: Bacteria > Bacillati > Actinomycetota > Actinomycetes > Actinomycetales > Actinomycetaceae > Actinomyces > Actinomyces sp. MRS3W. The sequence continues at coordinate 31,854 of NZ_JAWDJJ010000155.1, read as the reverse complement.
CGATCATGCGGCCGACCGGAGACGGGACGTGGACCTTCTCCACCGAGGCGCTGCCCACCGGCTCCTATGAGGTGAAGGTCGCCGTCGGCCTGTCCTGGGCGGAGAACTACGGGGTGGACGGTGCCGCGGACGGCGCCAACTACTCCTTCTCCGCCACCGCGGGCAAGAGCGTCGTCTTCACCTACGACGGCGCCACCCACCGGCTGACCATTGAGGTGGCAGACCCGCCGGTGGCCGGCACCGGCGAGGAGCGCGCCTACTGGGTCGACTCCACCACGCTGGCCTGGCCGGTGAGCCTGCTGCCCGACGGCGTGACCCGCGAGAAGGTGGTCGGCTCCGACGGCGGCACTCCCGCCGCCGACGCCCCGATCACCCTGGGCCTGGTCACCGCCGCGGACGGCGGCGCCGCGCTCTCCGACGGGAAGGTGACCGGCGGCACCGAAACGCCGCTGCGCATCACCGGCAACCTGCCTGAGGAAGTCCTCGCCGCCCACCCGAACCTGGACGGCTACATCGCCGTCTCGCTGACCGACGCCGACGGGAAGGCGCTGCTGTCGGACGCCGAGGTCGTCGAGGCCCTCAAGGGGCAGGTCGCCGTCGTCCAGCACGGGGCCGACGGCACCGGCGCCACCGCCTTCACCGGCGTGCAGACCGCCGCCGTCATCGACTCCCTGTACGCCGACGCCGTCGCCGACGCGCCGCTGGGCGTCACCTTCAGCGGGGGCGTGCCCGACTTCGCGCTGTGGGCGCCCACCGCCCAGGAGGTCACCCTGCTCACCTGGGACACCGGCTCACCGACGGGCTCGGCCGCCCTTGTGGACGGCGACCCCGTTCGCACCCCGGCCGTGCGCGGCGACGACGGCCGCTGGACCGTGGCGGGCGCCGACGCCGGCATCACCGCGGGCTCGCAGTACCTGTGGGAGGTGAAGGTGTATGCCCCGTCCACCGGGGCAGTGGAGACCAACCTCGTCACCGACCCGTACTCGGTGGGGTTGACCCTGGGCTCGGTGCGGTCGGTCGCCGTCAACCTGTCCGACCCCGCCCTCGCCCCCGAGCAGTGGGCCACCACCGCCTCCCCGGTGGTTGCCTCCGACGCCGGCCGCACCATCTATGAGCTGCACGTGCGCGACTTCTCCGCCGCGGACGCCACCGTCCCCGAGGAGTACCGCGGCACCTATAAGGCCTTCACCGTCACCGACTCCGACGGCATGAAGCATCTGGCCGAGCTGGCCGACGCCGGCATTGACACCATCCACCTGCTGCCGACCTTCGACATCGCCACGATCGAGGAGGACCGCGCCGCCCAGCAGGTGCCGGACATTCCCGCCGCCGCCGCGGACTCCACCGAGCAGCAGGCGGCCATCTCCGCCGTCAAGGACGCCGACGCCTACAACTGGGGTTACGACCCCTACCACTACACCACCCCCGAGGGCTCCTACGCCACGACGGGCAACCAGGACGGCGGCGCCCGCAGCGTCGAGTTCCGGCAGATGGTGGGCGCCCTGCACGCAACCGGCCTGCAGGTGGTCCTGGATCAGGTCTTCAACCACACGGCGGCCTCCGGGCAGGATGCCAAGTCGGTCCTGGACCGGGTGGTGCCCGGCTACTACCAGCGCCTGGACGATAAGGGCAATGTGCTCACCTCCACGTGCTGCTCCAACACCGCCACCGAGAACGCCCTGGCGGAGCGGCTCATGATCGACTCCGTGGTCACCTGGGCCCGCGACTACCACGTGGACGGGTTCCGCTTCGACCTCATGGGCTACCACTCGGTCGACACCATGACCAAGCTGCGCGCCGCCCTGAATGAGCTCACGCTGGAGAAGGACGGCGTGGACGGCTCGGCGATCTACCTGTACGGCGAGGGCTGGAACATGGGGGAGATCGCGGACAACGCGCTGTTCACCACCGCCACCCAGGGGCAGCTGGACGGCACCTGCATCGGGACCTTCAACGACCGCCTGCGCGACGCCGTCCACGGCGGTGGCCCCTTCGACGACGACCCCCGCGTCTACCAGGGCTTCGGCACCGGGCTGTACACCGCCCCCAACGGGCTGTCCACCAAGACCGAGGAGGAGCAACTGGCCGACCTTGGTCACCTGACCGACCTGGTCAAGCTGGGCATGGCCGGAAACCTCAAGGACTACTCCTTCACGACGTCGGACGGCACCGTCAAGAAGGGCGGCGAGATCGACTACAACGGGCAGGCGGCCGGCTACGCCTCCAGCCCGGAGGAGACGATCAACTACGTCGACGCCCACGACAACGAGACCCTGTTCGACCTGGGAGTCTTCAAGCTGGCGGCGGGCACGTCCATGGCGGATCGAGTGCGGATGAACAGCCTCTCGCTGGCCACCGTCACCCTGGGGCAATCGCCGTCCTTCTGGGCGTCGGGCACCGAGATGTTGCGCAGCAAGTCCCTGGACCGCGACTCCTACAACTCCGGCGACTACTTCAACGCGATCGACTGGACCGGGCAGGACAACGGCTTCGGCGCCGGGCTGCCGATGGAGTCCTCCAACGGCTCCAAGTGGGACATCATGGCTCCGCTGCTGGCCGATAGCTCGCTCAAGCCGACGGCCGACGACATTGCCACCTCGAACGCGCAGATGCTGGACTTCCTGCGGATCCGCACCTCCACGCCGCTGTTCCACCTGGGTTCGGCCGATGCCATTCAGGCCAAGCTGACCTTCCCGAACTCCGGTACCGGGGCGACTCCGGGCGTCATAGCCATGCTCATCGATGACCCGGCCTGCAAGGACTGCCAGGATGTGGATTCCTCCCTGGCGGGTGTGCTCGTCGTCTTCAACGCTTCGGGTGAGGAGATCAGCGAGACGATGACGGACCTGTCCGGTCGGGAGTTCGTCCTGCACGAGGTGCAGGCGGGCGGCTCCGACGACGTCGTCAAGGGTGCCTCCTTCGACGCGGGCACCGGCACGGCGACCGTCCCGGCGCGTACCGTCGCGGTCTACGTTGAGAAGCAGGAGGGCGGCTCCACCGAGCCGACTGTGGAACCGAGCGATGAGCCCACGGCGGAGCCGACCGGCGAGCCCACGGCGGAGCCGACCGGCGAGCCCACATCGGAGCCGACCGCGACGACCGAGCCCACTGCTGACCCCAGCACGGAGCCCTCCGGTGAACCGAGTGCGTCGGCGGAGCCCGTCCCGACTACTGCGCCCACTACGGTCCCGAGTGGTGGCCCATCCGCCGCTCCGGCGCCGTCGACCGATTCGTCTGCTGGCGGGTCCACCGCGGGCGCGACGAGCGCGGTGACTGCTTCGCCGTCGGCCACGGCAACCGGTACGAACGGCACCGGACCGCTGGCGCGCACCGGTGCGAGCACGATGCTGACGGTCCTCGGACTCATGGCGGTGGCCTTAGTGGTCGCGGGCGTGATGCTGCGGCGTCGTCGCCGGGCCTGAGTCGCGTGCATAAGGGGCGGCGTCCGGGAGTTTCGGTTCCTGGGTGCCGCCCCTCGTGTACGTCTGTGGTGACGGTGGGTGTGCGGCGTCGTCTACTACGCCACTTGCCGGTCTACTACGCCGGTTAGCGGTTTGCTACGCCACTTGGCGGTCTGTTGAAGGCCTCAGAGGCCTTCAACAGACCCCTAACCGGCGTACGGTACGGTGAACTGGCGTAGTAGACGCGCTCGATGGGCGACTTGGCCGGGCCAACCTGGCGAGGTTGACATCGGTGGCTACCGGGAAGCCACTGTTCCCAGCCCCGAGCTGCGTGGGGAGTACCTGTAGTTGGGATCGGAGTGAGTCCGCGGATGAGATGCGCAGTTACGTGCGCGACGTAGTCCGGGATTGCCTGAGAGCCGTAGGGGCATGACGAGGCATGGCCCAATCTGCGCACCGCAGCGTTTTCGTATGCGGGGGCTGCCGCCCCTCTGCGCATCACGCAGCTGGATCGGACGCGGAGCTGCCACCACCGGCAATCGACAGGTCGGCGGCTGCAGTCAGCGCAAAGTTCAAGGTGCCACAACACAGCTCGAGGATGGGGCCGTCGAGAAGAAGGGAGGCGGTGGTCTCACCGACGTTGGGTAAAAGCATCGGACCGGCCTTGGCTGTGATTTCAATCCCGGAGTCGGTCCGGTGCAGGGTAGCGACGGGAACGGAGCCTGAGAGCACCTGAACATCACCGTCCGTCGGCCGCCAGTGAAACAAGGCTGGTTCATGCCCGGACTGAGATGGCGTAAGCGTCTCCATATAGTTGAGGACCTCGGGATGAAGCTGTGTCACCAGACGTCCGCCGACGACCGACAGCCGATACGGGACACTGTGCGCTCCTGCCCATCCGGTCTCTTCGTCCACGGCGCCGCGAAGCCAGAAGATCAGGCACGGCTGCCCGTCACGATCACGGAAGAAGGACGGCGCGTAGTAGCTGTCCCCGTAGGTGAGACGCTGCCACTGGTGAGCGCAGAACTGGCCGTCCTCATAGTCGCCAGTGGCGTACACGACGTAGTGCAGTACGTCGTCCTCCCATACGGATGTGACCAGGATGTGCTGCCCGTCGACTTCGAACAATTGCGGACACTCCCACAAGCTCCCCGTCCACACCGGGTCTGTCGTACTGCTCGGCCGAGATGCTGCAATGCCGTCGTAGGTCCAGTTGACCCGGTCCGGTGACGAGAAGGACGTGGCTGCTGCGATGTTCCCCTGCAAGGACGTTCCAACCAGCATCCGCCAGCCGCTATCGTCACGGAAGACGAACGGATCCCGGAACGCTACTGCGTCAAGCTCCGGGGGCAGTTCGACGACGACGTCGCCCTTTTCCCATCGTGTCCACGTGGAATCGGCTGGACGGGCTACACGTACTCGGCCGATGCCGAAATCCGGAACCTGGACGGAAGTGTAAAAGGCTAGTGCCTCTCCCTGGTCATCGCGCGTCATTGACCCTGACCACACGCCGTCGTCCCCGCCTCCCGGTGCCAGTGCGATCGGCTGCTGTTCCCAATCAACGAGGTTGTCGCTGACCGCGTGGCCCCAGTGGCAGTTGGGCTGCCAGACTGTGCTGCCGGGGACGTGTTGAAAGAACAGGTGGTAGCGGCCGTCCACGACCGAGAGGCCGTGCGGATCGTTGATCCAGCCGGAGTGCGCGGTGAAGTGGATGTGGGGGCGTGAGATTCGGGGCGCCATGGTCATCTCCCTTGATGTGGCTGGCACGGGTGCGTGCCATCTAGCGAAGTGTCTCCAGTATGAGACTTGACACGACGTTTTGGCAAAACGTATTGTCAGAGCCGTGAGCAGCGCAACCCAGCGCATGCTCCCGACTCTCATCTGCACCGTCGCAAGAAGTTGGAGGCGAAGTAACGATGCTTCGCAGCAATCCCGCCCGAATCAATCGACGTACGTTCGTCAGTGGCGTCACGCTTGCCACGATGGCGACGCTCGCTGCCTGCGGTGTCGGAGGACGTGGGTCTTCCGGAAACGCCGACTCACTTACCCTGCTGGTCGAGGCCGGAGGCCACGGTCAGCTCCAGCCCATCGCCGACCAGTTCCAAAAGGACACCGGCACCACCGTATCCTTCGTCGAACTGCCCTATGACGGCCTCTACAACCGTTTGAGCAGTGAACTCAACGGCAACGCGGTGTCCTTCGACATTGCTGCCCTGGATGCGATTTGGCTGCCGGCGTTCCGAGGTGCGCTCACGCCCCTGGACGATCTGTTCACCGAGGAGGTGAAGAATGACCTCTTCCCCTCACTCGTCGAGGAGGCTGCTCCGGACGGCACCTTCATCGGTATGCCGGTATGGACGAACTCTGAGATCCTCTACTACCGCAAGGACCTGTTCGAGGATCCCGAACACCAGAGTGCGTTCGCTGATGCCTATGGATACGACCTTGTTCCCCCGACAACGTGGGAGCAGTACCGCGACGCCGCTGAGTACTTCTTCAATGCAGGTGGCGGTGAGCTCTACGGCACCGACGTCAAAGGTGCCGTCGAGACCGAGTGGCTGGCCACGCTGTCCCAGACCGGGGAAGAAACCATGGTGGTGGACAGTGAGGGGAACGTATCGCTGGGCGATGACAACAGCCTAGCCGCCCTGGACTTCTACACGAGTCTCCTGCCCTACGCTCCCCCTGGGGCGGCCCAGATGGACTGGGCGGGTGCGCAGAACCTGTTCAACCAGGGTCAGCTTGCACTCATGCGTTTCTGGGCGCATGCCTACCGTCAGGTACCCGAGGACTCACCCGTCGTCGGAAAGGTCGGCGTTGCGCCGATGATCGGCGGTGAAGCAGGTCCCGCAGGCGTCCCGGGCGCGTACTACCTCTCCATCGCCAGCGCCAGTCCCAAGCAAGAGAAGGCACTGGAATTCGTTCAGTACGCCTTTGACCACAACGAGCTCAGCGTGGACACGAGTCTGGGGCTAGCGTCCCGTATCTCAGTGCTTGAAGCGAGGCGGGAGGATGAAGGTTTTGAACACTTCGGTCCGCTACTCGAAACGCTCAATGCTCCTGCGACAATGCCGCGCCCTGCGATTCCAGAGTGGCAGGAGGTCGTCGATACGGCCTTGGTCCCGATGATCCAGAAAGCCGTCGAGTCGGGTGCTGACAACGCTGCGCTGCTCGAGGAGGCCAGGAAGAAGGTTGAGAACATTGTCGGCTAGTACTACAGCGTCCGCGGAACGACCTGCGCGGTCGGGCAAATCGCGTAACTTGTCTCCTAAACGGCGGGCCGGTCTCACCGACCGCCAGTTCGCTACCCTTCTGATGGTGCCGGCGACAGTGTTCCTCGCCGTATTCGTCGCTTGGCCGCTCGTCTCCTTCGTCTGGGACTCGTTCTTTGACATTGACCTTGCCGCAGGTGAACGTTCGTTCGCCGGACTGCAGAACTACGTGACAGCCTTCACCTCGTCGGGATTCGGAAATTCCGCATGGCGAACGGTCGTGTACACCATCATCGTCGTCTTCTTTGAGTTCTGCTTTGGTCTGGCGGCGGCACTCATGTTCGCCCTTCTGGGCAATGCCTCACGTGTATTCAGGACAATCTTCCTGTATCCGTTGATGATCGCACCGGTGGTAGCCGGTCTGCTCTGGCGGTTCCTGCTCATCGACAACTTCGGTATAGTCAACGAGCTGTTGACCAGGTTCGGGATTCTGCAGTCTCCTGGTGACATCGCGTGGCTCAGTGATCCGAAGATTGCGCTGTTCGCGGTTGCTATCCCCGACATCTGGCTGACCACGTCGTTCATGACGCTGGTTCTGTTCGCGGGCCTGCAGAACATACCCGGCGATGTCATTGAGGCCGCCCGTATCGACGGAGCTCGGAACCTGACGATCCTGTTTAGAATCATCATTCCGTTGTTGCGTCCCGTGATTGCGGTTGCACTTATCATCCGTGGTATTGACGCCGCTAGGGCATTCGACGTCATTTTGATTCAGACTAACGGTGGGCCTCAAAACAGCACCGAAGTCATGTCCATGCTGATCTATCGCACGATGGTTAGATTCGGAGATCCCGGGCTCGCCAGTGCGATGGGTACTATCTATCTCATTGCCATGATGGTGGTTGCTTCGATAGCTGTTCTCACCATTTGGCGTCCAGGAGGGGAGGAGAACTAATGAGCGGGCTTGAAGTTAGAAGGGGACCCACCAGGGTTCTGCTGTGGATCGTCATGATCATCACGGTGCTGGTTTACGCCTTCCCGTTCATCTACATGCTGTTGACTTCGTTCAAGGCGCCGCTGGAGACGATTGCGGTTCCTCCGCGAATTCTTCCTACGCATTGGACGCTCGAGAATTACGCGACAGCACTGTCTCGCGATGGTGTGCTCGCATCGTTTATCAATGGATTGATGACGGCTGTTCTGAGCACGGTCATAGCGCTAGTGCTCGCTATCCCGGCGGCATACGCAGTAACGCGCTATCGCACGAAGTACGGACAGATATTCATCGTCATGGCCCTGGTCATGCGCATGGTCCCGCCAGTTGCGGTAGGTGTACCCATGGTGCAGATTTTCCAATCGATAGGCATCTACGACACGACGTTCGCTCTGTCGTTGGCTCACGTGACGATCGCGCTGCCGCTGTCGGTATGGCTGATGTCGAGTTTCTTCGAGTCGGTGCCGGTTGAGCTTGAGGAAGCGGCGAAGATCGATGGGGCAAGTCGCCTGGGTGCGCTGTGGAGAGTAGTGCTTCCAGTCACGGCCGGCGGTATCGCTGTGACGGCGATCTTCGCGTTCCTGGCTTCCTGGAACGAGTTCATGTTCTCGCTCCTGTTGACAGCGTTCCGCTCTCAGACGACGCCGATTGTCATCGCGAACTTCCAGACGCAGTTCGGTCTGGACTGGGGTGCGATGACTGCGCTTGCAGTGTTGTACTCGCTTCCGGTCATCGTGCTGACGCTGTTCCTCCAGCGGCATATCGTGGCGGGAATGACCATGGGTGCCGTTAAGGGCTGATCGGTAAGGAGCAATGACCCTAATGGATCGACACGCTATGAGCGCCAGCACCTGTTACGACGTGACGGCATGGCCCCACGGTGATCCCTACGATGATGTTGGTGCGGTGATAAACAGCATCATCGGTGATATTAAGGAACGTCAACCGCAGTCTGACGTTAACGATGGCGGCAAGCCCGGTGCCATTATCGTACTTCCGCCAGGTGACTACCGTTTACGCACGCAGATCTTGATTGATGTCAGCTTCTTGAGGATCCAGGGTGCCGGACACGGATTCACCTCGTCTAGTATCCGCTTCAATGTTCCCCGTGACGAGTGGGGTGACCTGCATGAGCTGTGGCCTGGCGGGAGCCGTATTCTGGTGGATCTCGATGCGCCGGAGGGCGCTGAGCAATCCGAGGGGGCTGCTATCCGGGTTGCTCGTCAGGGTAGTCCGCGTATTAGCTCAGTCGAGTTTAACGGATTCTGTATCGACGGCCTGCACTTCAAGTCGGATGGAAAGGCGGTGAACCCCGAAAATTCCTACGTCAACGGGAAGACTGGGATTTACGTTGAGGATGCAAACGACTCGTTCCGGGTGTCGGAGATGGGGCTGGTTTACCTTGAACATGCGCTGACGGTTCGGAAAGCGGACGCCCTGTCGGTACATGACAACTTCATCGCGGAATGTGGTAGCTGTATCGAGCTATTAGATTGGGGGCAGGCTTCGAAGGTTACCGATAATCTGATCGGCGCCGGACCTGCCGGGCACTCGATCTACGCGGAGAACCATGGTGGGCTGCTTGTGTCTGCCAATAATGTGTTCCCCAGGGGTGAGAGCAGTGTGCATCTCAGCGGTGTGACGCGATCCAGCGTGATCGGGAACCGCTTACACGCGTTTTATCCGGGCATGGTGCTTCTGAACGCGAATAGCTCGGAGAACCTGGTTGCGGCCAACCACTTGCTCCGGGATCAAGAGCCCTGGGCGCCATTTTTCGAAGTTGGGAATGATCTGGACGATCAGTACGGCCTGCTGCGAATCGAAGGTCACGACAACTCGGCGATTGCTAATCACTTCTCTCTCGCAGTGGACTCTGTGGCTCGACAACGGGAGGAGATTGGCATCGTCGCGGTGCGGATTGTAAGTGGCAGCGGGAACTACGTCGCGTCTAACCATGTGGTCGCACATGATGCGAGAGTTGGCTCGGGTAGTTCAGCGTTCGAGGCCCAGGTCGGTGCCCTGCTGGCAACAGACAGTGCTGATCATCTGGACGTCACGACGGTTTTGGTCGATGCGGGCGCTTCGCACAACACGGTTCTCGACTCCGGTACGAAGGCGCAGGTTGTCCTGGACGCGGAACTCAACGCTTTCAGGGCGACTCCTGGAATCGGTGCGGGATAGGTGTGCTGGGGCGGTGATGATTGGGCCTGTGCGAGCACCGGTTGTTGCCGCCCCAGTAGTACCACCCGCACCATGTGTGAGTACGCTCACGTTCGTAGTCGGCGAGTCGATGAACGCGGGAGAGTACTCAATTGTTGTTACGACCCGAAGGAGGTGCGGCACATGGCTCGTCGGAAGGCCGTGGGCATCCGGGATGTCGCGCGGGAGGCGGGAGTCTCGGTGACCACCGTGTCCCATATTCTCAATAAAGTGCCCTATGCGCGGGCGAGTGAAGAAACGCGCGAGCGCGTTCGCGCGACTGCGGACCGGCTCGGGTACGGCCCCAACCGGATGGCGCGTGGCTTGCGCATCCAGCGTTCAGAGATGATCGGCCTGCTCAGCGAAGGTATCGCAACCACACCGCATGCGGGGCGCATCATCCTGGGGGCGCAGGAGGCGGCGCGAGAAGCTGGGCTGACAGTGGTGCTTATCAACACCACTCAGTCGGCTTCTGCGGTAGAGCATGATGCTGATGCCCTGCTCCGTCAGGACGTCGATGGCGTGCTGTATGCGACGATGTACCACCGTGTGGTTGAGGTGCCCAAGCGCCTTGCCGATGTCCCCACTGTCCTCGTTGACGCCGAGGAGGTGTCAGGCCGCGTGCCGTGGGTCGTTCCTGATGAAGCGTCAGGTGCCCGGGTCGCGATGCAGGAGCTGCTCAGCTATGGGCATCGGCGTATCGCATTCCTCAACAACACCGATGATGTCCCGGCCACGCACGGACGTCTTGCCGGTTATCGCGAGAGCCTGGAGGAAGCTGGAATCTCCTTCGACGATTCGATCGTTGTCGCTCGGCCCTCTGAAACACCGGGTGGCTACGAGGCAGCCCGAGAGGCTCTCAGCTTCAGTCCACGACCGACCGCCCTGTTCTGCTACAACGACCGCATGGCCATGGGGGCCTACCGCGCCGCCGCGGAACTGGGCTTACGGATACCAGACGATGTATCAATCATCGGATTCGATAACCAGGAGATTGTCGCCGAGGGCCTGTTCCCATCGCTAACAACCGTCGCTTTGCCTCACTACGAGATGGGGCGATGGGCGATGGACCGGCTGGTAGCGATGCTCAACAACGAAGTTCAAGACGACGCTCCTGACTCGGCTGTGCTGCCGTGCCCGCTGGTGCGGCGTGAATCCGTCTCCAAGGCTCGTATTGGACTGAGGCAATGACGAACCGTCGGATGCAACATCATGCAGAGTTGGACCCCGAAATCGATATACCGAACAACTGACGAAAGTTTATCCACTCCGAGCCAGCAGGAGGAACAGTGTCAATACAAACTCATCTGACGAGACGGGCGGCTCTGCGTGCCGGCGCAGCTCTCGCCGCGATAGCGTCGATTGGGGACGCAACACGCGCACCGGTGTTCGCAGCGCCGGTTGTCGGGGGTGAAACGAGTGCGTTCAGCGCTTCCAACCAGAACAGCCGTAAGAGTACCCGGCCTTTGGTCGGTCTCTTGTGAGTACTAACAGTAGCTACACATTCACACTGAGATACTAACAGTAGCTACACATTCACACTGAGAGGATTGTATTCATGAACGTTTACGATGTGACGAACTGGAAGCCGCGCGGTAAGCCGCTCAACGTATATGAGGACATTGGTGCGGTGATTAACGCTATGATCAAGGATATCAAGGCGCGTCAGACTGACCAGGCGGCTAAGCCCGGTGCTGTCATCTATATTCCACCAGGTGACTATTCCCTCAAGACGCGGGTCGTGATTGACATAAGTAACCTGACGATTCGCGGATCGGGGCATGGGTTTTCTTCGCTATCCATTCGCTATAATACGGATGATACTTCCGGGTGGCATGAGATCAATCCGGGTTCTAGTCATATCAAGGTCGAGAATACGGACGGCCAAAACGAAGCAATCCTCGTTTTGCGAGACGGGTCGCCTCGTATCGGTGCCGTGGTTCTCGAGAATTTCTGCCTTGATGGAACTTCTTTCGACGGCGATCAAAATTCCTACATCAACGGGAAGACTGGGATCTTGATCGAGAGTGACAACGATGCCTGCCGTATACGGGACATGGGTATGGTATACCTTGAGCATGCAGTGGTGGTGCGAGGCGCTGACGCGTTGGATGTATCGGGGAACTTCCTAACGGAGTGTGGGAATGGAATTGAGCTGCTTGGTGCGGGTCAGGCGACGCGCGTGTCTGATAACCACATCGGCGCGGGGCCAAATGGGTATTCACTGCTAGCCGAGAACCATAATGGACTACTCGTTACCGGAAACAATATCTTCCCGCGCGGCATTGACTCTGTGCATTTGCGGGACTGCTATCGGACGAATATTTCGTCGAACCGGATGCATTCATTTTATCCCGGCATGGTGACACTTGAAGGTACGTGTAAGGAAAACCTCATTTCGTCCAACATGTTCGAACGTCAGGTTGAAGGTTTTGCTCCGTTCATCGGTGTTGGCAATGGCCTGGGGGATGATTTTGGGGTTGTGCAAGTCAATGGCGATGGCAATACGATCACCTCGAACCATGTCACACTTATTATACCGTCTGATCAGGTTCAACCTGCGGGTGTGACTCCGACGATCTTCCGTATCAAACGGGGCGATCAGAACTTGGTGGGAGCGAACCATGTGATCTCTAATTTGGGGGTCTACACGGTATATCTCGACGCTGACACTACCAACTCGCATGTCTTCGACTCGGGCGCGGAGGATCAATTCCATAGTGACTCGGATAGCTACGGGTTCAGAGCGACGCCGTAGGACGTGTCGGGCACTTCTGGCGCCGGTCTGCTGTACCGAACCGAGGGGGTGTTAGAAGGTCTGCGGGCATGCTGTTGCGGCGGCGGGCCTGAGTCGCGTGCATAAGGGGCGGCGTCCGGGAGTTTCGGTTCCTGGGTGCCGCCCCTCGTGTACGTCTGTGGTGACGGTGGGTGTGCGGCGTCGTCTACTACGCCACTTGCCGGTCTACTACGCCGGTTAGCGGTTTGCTACGCCACTTGGCGGTCTGTTGAAGGCCTCAGAGGCCTTCAACAGACCCCTAACCGGCGTACGGTACGGTGAACTGGCGTAGTAGACGCGCCCTCGCAGCCCGCCGGGTTGCCGGGGCCGACCGAATGGGCCGCAGGGGATGCCGCGCGCGATGCCGGGGACTCCCAATGCCAAGAGCGCAACGCGGTGTCATGACAGTTTGCTTGTTTCCTGAGGTGTCGGGCTAGACTCGGCGCGTCACGGCAGGAAGGTCTCCCTATGGCTATCACCGCTCCGGTGCATCACGACGCTCCGGTACGTTACGAACTGCCGGGGGTCGGTGAGAGCCGCGCTTACTGGGTGGACGAGACCACCCTCGCCTGGCCTACCGACCTGCTGCCGGCAATGGTGGACGTGGAGGCGTTGCGGGTCCGCCCACCAATTGGAACGCCGGCGCACTCGCCCGTGATCTTCGGCCTCGTCGCCGCCCCCAAGGGCGGCGCCCGCATAGTTGACGGCATTCTCGACCCCGGCCCGGACAGTGAAGAGATCCCCCTGTGCATTCACGGCACGCTGGAGGACCTCCTCGGCGAAGAGGCCATGACCGCCCACCCCGCCCTGCGCGGCTACCTGGCCTTGTCCCTGGAGGACGAGTTCGGCAGCCGACGCGTCGAGCGCGAGGACATCACCCTGCTGCTTGCCGGTCAGCTAGCGGTCGTCCAGCGCACCGCCGCCTCCACGGGCGGCTGGATCACCGCCTTCACCGGCGTGCAGACCTGGCCGCTGCTGGACCGCCTATACGCCGACGCCGCCGCCCGGGACGGCTCGGCCCCGCTCGGCGCCGTCGTTGGGCCCGACGGCGCGCCCAGCTTCGCACTGTGGGCGCCCACCGCCGTCGACGTCTCCCTGCTGGCCTGGCCGACCGGCGACCCCACCGGCTCGGTTCCGCTGGTCGACGGCGACCCCATCCGCGTGAGCGCAGACCGATCCGACGTCGAAACCTGGGACGGCCGCTGGGAGGTGAGCGCCGACGTCGCCACCGCCGCAGGCATTGACGCCGGCTCCCAGTACCTGTGGGAGGTGCGCGTCTATGTCCCCGCCACGGGAGAAATCGAGACGAACCTCGTCACCGACCCCTACTCGCGGGCGTTGACCGTGGACTCCCGCAGGAGCGTCGTCGTCGACCTGAGCCAGCGGGCACTCAAGCCGTCAACCTGGCGGGAGAACCTCAGCCCCGTCGTCGGCTGCGACGCGGCCCGCGCCATCTACGAGCTGCACGTGCGCGACTTCTCCGTCGCCGACGCCTCCGTGCCCGAGGAGCTGCGCGGCACCTACGCCGCCTTCACCCTGCCCTCTGCGGGCACCCGGCACCTGCGGCAGCTGGCCGCCGCCGGCATCGACACCCTCCACCTGTTGCCCACCTTCGACTTCTGCTCGGTCCCGGAGGACCGCGCCGCGCAGCGCACCCCGCGCATCCCCGAGCACACCTCACCGGCCTCCCGGCGCCCACAGGCCGCCGTTGCCGCGGTCAGCGATGAGGACGCCTACAACTGGGGTTATGACCCCTGGCACTGGATGACTCCCGAGGGCTCCTATGCGCGCGCGGGCCGCCAGGACGGCGGAGCGCGGGTGCACGAATTCCGGGAGATGGTCGGCGCCATCCACGGGATGGGGCTGCAGGTGGTCCTGGATCAGGTCTTCAACCACACCGGCGCCTCCGGACAGGACCCCCACAGCGTGCTCGACCGCATCGTGCCCGGCTACTACCACCGTCTCGACGCCGCCGGGAACGTGGAGATGTCCACCTGCTGCAACAACGTGGCCACCGAGCACCGCATGGCGGAGCGGCTCATGATCGACGCGTGCGTGTCCTGGGTGGTCGACTACCGCGTGGACGGCTTCCGCTTCGACCTCATGGGCTACCACTCTCTGGAAACCATGGAGCGGCTTCAGAACGCCCTGGACCAGGTGGCGGACGACGCCGTCGGCCACCCCATCTACCTGTACGGCGAGGGCTGGAACATGGGGGAGGTCGCCAACAACGCCCTGTTCACTCAGGCCACCCAGGGGCAGGTTGGCGCGCTCGGTATCGGCGCCTTCAACGACCGCGTCCGCGACGCCGTGCACGGGCGGGGGAAGGACACCGACCCCCGAGTTCCTCAGGGCCTGGGCAACGGTGAGCTGACCGACCCCAACGGCTACGACGACCGCTCCGAGGAGACCAAGCGCGCCGACCTGGCCTGGCGCGCCGACCTGGTTCGCCTGGCCCTGGCCGGGAACCTGCGCGACTTCGAACTGCCCACCGCGGACGGGCACTGGATTCGGGGCGAGGAAGTCCGCTACGGCGACGAGGCCGCCGCGTACGGGCTCGCGCCCACCGACTCCATCAACTACGTCGACGTCCACGATGACGAGACCCTCTTCGACCGCCTCGCCTACAAGCTGCCCCCCGGCACCCCCATGGCCGAGCGCATCCGCATGAACACGCTGTGCCTGGCAATGGTGACCCTCGGACAGTCGCCCTGCTTCTGGGCGGCCGGCACGGAGTTGCTGCGCAGCAAGTCCCTGGATACCGACTCCTACGACTCCGGCGACCACTTCAACGCCATCGACTGGAGTGGGTGCGACAACGGCTGGGGCCGTGGCCTGCCGCCTGCCGGCCGCAACTTCGACACCTGGGTGGTGCAGGCCGGGATTCTCATGCGCGAGGATCTGCGCCCGACCACGGAGGACATCGCCATCGCCCGCGAGCAGGCGCTCGACCTGCTGCGCCTGCGCCGCAGCACGCCCCTGTTCTCCCTGGGCTCGGCCGCGCTCATTCGTGAGCGCGTGTCCTTCCCGACCGCCGACCACGCCGCCCCCGGCCTGATCATCATGCTGGTCGACGACGGCGCCGGAGACAGCGACATCGATCCGGACCTCGACGGGCTGCTCGTGGCCATCAATCCTTCGCCCTGGGCCGTGGAGCAGCGGGTGGACGCGCTGGTGGACCGCTATTTCGTGCTGAGCGACGTGCAGGCCGAGGGCGCCGACCCGATCGTCAAGACCACCCGCTTCGACGCCGGCACTGGCAGCATTACGGTGCCGGGGCGGACGGTCGCCGTGCTGTACGAGCGCTGAGGACAGCTGTACGAACGCTGAGGGCAGCGGCTGAGCTCCGCTGTCCTCACCGCCCCTCCTCGCCGAAACCGGCACTAATGACGTGTCGAAACCGGCACTTGTAACGTGTCGAAACCGGCACTAATGACGGCGGTCGGTCACTCGACGGCGTCGTTCTCGCCGAGATGCTGGCGCAGGGAGTGCAGAGACTCGATGAGCACCGGCAGGTCGCGTCGAGCGGTTTCGACCACGATGGTGGGGTCAACCTCCAGGTAGCCGTGTGCGATGCGATTACGCATTCCTCTGAGAACAGACCATTCGCCTCGGCTCGCCTGATCGCGAAGACGGGGTGGGAGCGAGCCGAGTGCCTCAATACCAGCTGCTAGTCGAAGCGATATCGCATCGAGCGTCATCGGGTCGGTGAGATCGTGCTGCGCATAGACCTGCGCGAGTTCGAGGTGGTGGAGCGCTTCGTCAATGATTTCGAACGGCGTACGGCTGGTTGGAGTCATAGGGGGATCGCCTCTTGGAGTACCCGTTCGCGCATATACGGGGCTAGGGCGGAGTCGGGGACGATGTCGACTTCTACCCCCAGGATGTTCTCAAGGTCCGCTTCGAGCCGTGCCAGATCCATGAGGCTCATGGGGCGGTTCATGCGAAAGAGCAAGTCGATGTCCGAGCCTTCGTGCTCTGTGCCGGTGGCAACCGATCCGAAGACCCTGATGTGGGAGCCCCCGGCTTCTTTGACACGCTTGATGACTTCGCTCCGGCTTGCGCGTAAGCGGCGTGCAAGCGGAGTCGTGCCATGAAAACGGAGGAGGCGTGACACCTCAGGCTGAGAACGACCGATACGGTCGGCGATCTCGGCCTGCGTCATGCCCTCCTGGTGAGCTGTGCGCACAGCGGAGACAAGACGGGTACGGGCCTCGCGTACGGTCTTGTCGGCTTCTTGCGCGATCGCCTTGAGGTCCAGAACATCAGCTGGCTTTGCCGCCATATAGCAAATGATATACGAGACTGGGTGATGGTTCCTCTACCTCTTCAGTCGTCGCTGGCGCGAAGCTTGGCGCGCAGGCCCTCCCAGTAGGCCAGGCGCTCGCGGATACGGCGCTCATGGCCGTGATCGGTGGGCTCGTAAAGGCGCTCGCGCTGCTCGCGCGGGGGCAGTCCCTCCGGCATGTAATCGGCGCCGGAGAAGCCCTCGGGGGTGTCCGGATCGTACTGGTAGCCCTCGCCGTAGCCGAGCTCCTGCATAAGCCGGGTGGGCGCGTTGAGAATATGCGCCGGCGGCATGAGTGAGCCGGTGCGCCGTGCCAACTTCATCGCCCGACCCAGCCCGCGATAGACGGCGATCGACTTCGGCGCAGTCGCCAGGTACACCACCGCCTGCGCAATGGCGAGCTCACCCTCCGGGGACCCCAGCCGCTCGTAGGTATCCCACGCTGCCAGAGTCATCTGCAGGGCGCCGGGGTCGGCCATACCAACATCTTCGGAGGCGAAGCGCACCAGTCGGCGCGCGATGTACAGCGGGTCCTCCCCGCCGGCGAGCATGCGCGCCAGCCAGTACAGGGCGGCGTCCGGGTCGGAACCGCGCATCGACTTGTGCAGCGCGGAGATGAGGTTGTAGTGCTCCTCGGAGGACTTGTCATACAGGGGTGCCCGAGAGGTCACGATCGCCGTGAGCGCTTCCTCGTCGATGTCGGTGGGTGTCGTCGTGGCGGAGACGGTGGAGGCAGTGGAATCTAAGTAGCCCAGCACCTGCTCGACCATGCCCAACAGGTAGCGACCGTCGCCGTCGGCCATGGCCAGGAGTGCGCGGCGGGCGTTGTCGGCCAGCGGCAGCGTGCGCCCGACCAACGCCTCGGCGCGGGCGAGCAGCTCGGCCAGGGCGTCGTCGTCGAGCCGGTGCAGCACCAGCACCTGGCAGCGGGACAGCAATGCCCCGTTGAGTTCGAAGCTGGGGTTTTCGGTGGTCGCCCCGATGAGCACCACGGTGCCGTCCTCCACGTAGGGCAGGAAGGAGTCCTGCTGAGCGCGGTTGAACCGGTGGATCTCGTCGACGAACAGCAGCGTGCCCTGGCCGACCTCGCGGCGCCGCGAGGCGGCGGCGAAGACCTTGCGCAGGTCGGCCACGCCGGAGAAGGTGGCGGAGACCTGCTCGAAGATCAGCCCCGTGCGGTCGGCGAGCAGGCGGGCGATGGTCGTCTTCCCGCAGCCGGGCGGGCCCCACAGGATGATCGAGGTGAGGCGTCCGGCGGCCACCATCCGCCCCAGCGGGGCGTCCGCGGCCAGTAGGTGGTCCTGGCCGACGACGTCGTCCAGCGAGCGGGGCCGCAGCCGGTCCGCTAGTGGGCGCGAGGGATCGTCGACGATCGGGCCGCCGGCGTCGGCCGCGGCGTCGAACAGTGAAGGCGCGTCCTGCGGGCTCATGGCACCAGGCTACGGGGCCAGCCCGATGCTGGGCACATCCACCGTGGCGGCAACGCCCGGGTGGCGACCCGGCGGTGCCAGGTCCGCGGGGGCAGGGTCCGAGTCGGCTCGTATCTGCCGTTACGGGTGCGCGCGTGGCGGGGGCATTTCTGAGGGGCGAGAGCGGCTCGTTTGTCCCGTGAGGGCGGCCCGCTTGCCTGCGGCGAAAAAATAGATATCATATTGCTAGCCGTCGCGGGAGTCGGGAGGCACTCGCCTCCGCTGCGGCGGCTCGAATCGGAGGTCAATATGTCCGCGACGCCCCGCATCCCTGCCGCTCAGCAGGAGCCCTCTGCCGTCAAGGGCAGGGTTGATATCGAGGAGCGGCCTGCCGCCTGCAAGGGGTCCGGCATCGCCTTCCTGGTGCTGCTCCTACTCCTGGCGCTCTTCGGTGCCTCCCTCGCCATGTTCATCATGGGTGCCATTGCTGCGGACCGGGGCGAGCCTGCTGGTGCTCCGCTCATAGTCGCGGGCTGCGTGGGGATTCTGCTGGCGATCGTGCTATGCACCTCCTTCACCATCGTCGCCCCCGGTCAGACCAGCGTGCGCCAGTTCTTCGGCCGGTACATCGGCACCGTGCGCCGCGCCGGCCTAGCGCTCGTGCCGCCGCTGTCATCCGGCAAGAAGGTATCCATCAAGGTCCACAACTTCGAGACCAACGAAATCAAGGTCAACGACCTGGACGGCAACCCCGTCGAGATCGCCGCCATCGTCGTCTGGCAGGTGGCCGACACGGCCCGTGCGGTCTTCGCCGTTGAGGAGTACGAGGAGTTCATCAAGGCGCAGGCGGAGTCGGCGCTGCGGCACGTGGCCACCACCCACCCCTACGACGAGCCCGGCCCCGGCGAGACCTCCCTGCGCGGCGGCACCGACCTGGTCTCCGCCGAGCTCGCGGAGGAGGTCGCCGCCCGGGTGGCGATCGCCGGGCTGGAGATCATCGAGGTGCGCATCTCCTCGCTCGCCTACGCCCCGGAGATCGCCCAGGCGATGCTCCAGCGGCAGCAGGCCGGAGCCGTCATCGCCGCCCGGGAACAGATCGTCGAGGGCGCCGTCACCATGGTGGACCAGGCGCTCAAGCGCCTAGAAGACAATGACATCGTCTCCATGGACGACGAGCGCCGCGCCCAGATGGTCTCCAACCTGCTGGTGGTGCTGTGCTCCGACCAGCGCACGCAGCCCGTCGTCAACACCGGCTCTCTGTACGCCTGAGGCTCACCGGCTCGGATACGGAGAGTGCCGATGACGGGCGGCGGGCGCAAGCAGGTTCTGCTTCGGCTGGACCCGGCGGTCCACGCGGCCATCGCCAAGTGGGCCGCCGACGACCTGCGCTCGGTCAATGCGCAGATCGAAATCATCCTGCGCCGCGCACTCGACGACGCCGGCCGGGGCGTCAAGGCCGCCCCCATGCGGGGCAGGGGCCGGCCCCGGAAGGAAGGCGACGACGGCGAGGGCGATGCCGGGTGAGCCTCGAGGTCCGGGTGACGCGTGCCCGAGAGGACAGGGGGCGCGCGCCCTGGGGATTCGGGGTGGTACACGTTCGGGAGAAGAGCGAAAACCGCAATGATTGAGCGGTGAAACAAAAAGGCGTACTGTCTCCCGGTCAGATCATCCATACCCTTCAGGACTGCCATGCCCGACAAGGGACTGGGCGTTTACGCCTCTCTTCTTCGCACCCCGCACATCGCCCGCTCGGTTGCCTTCGGCGTGCTGGGTGAGTTCCCCTACCCCTTTCTGGGAATGGGGCTGCTCATCGGTATCCGCGACGGCTACGGCTCCTACACCTTGGCAGGAACCGTTTCCGCTGTGATGGCCGTGGTCTCGGCTGTCGCTGGCCCCACCATCGGACGTCTCATCGACATCTACGGGCAAAAACGCGCCGGAGTACCCATCGCGATATTCTGGATCACCTCCATTAGCGCCATGAGTGCGGCGCTGCACTTTCATGCACCGGCCTGGGTTGTCGTCGGGTGCGCGGTCATGCTCGGGATCAACTGTCCCTGCAACTCCATGATGCGGGCGCGCTGGCGCTACGCCCTGGCGGACCAGCCCTGGCGGCTGGGGTCCATGCTGTCGCTGACCAGCATCCTCGAGGAAATGATGTGGATGGTCGGCAATCCACTAGCCACGGTCCTGGCCACGAGCGTGGCCCTGCTCGCCCCCATGGCCGCGGCCGTGCTATTCGTGCTGATCGGTGTGTGCTCCTTCGTCATGGATGTGGCCATCCAGCCGAAGCCTCGCGGTTCGCGCCGCGGTCTGGCCGGCCGGCCCGCCGAGCGCGCGGACGACGCTGCCCCCGGTGCTGCTGCCACCGCGGCCAGTGACGCACCCGTTCCTGCTGCGGCCGCTCCCGCGGGTGCCGCTGCCCCTGTCGCGGCGAAAGAGCCGCTGTTGTCGCGGGCGCTGGTCAGTCTCTTCGCCGTCAACATCTGCTACGGGGCCTTCCAGTCGACCACGAGCATCGCCATCGTGTCCTTGGCGGACGAACTCGGGCAACCGGGACGGGCCGGCACGGTTATCGCCTGCTTCTCGGCTGCGTCCATGATCTCAGCGCTCGCCTACGGGGCCCGCATCTGGGCCTCCCCGTTGTGGATCCGGTTCTACGTAGGACTTGGGGCGCTCGCCTTGGGGTGCTCGGCGCTGCTGCTGGTGCACACGCTGCCTGCGGCGGCCATCGTCATGTTCGTTGCGGGGCTGGCGTAGGCGCCGACGATCGTCAATCTCAACCAGCTGATCATGGAGATGACGCCCGCTTCGCGGTTTACCGAGGGCATGACACTCGCCGGCGCCATGTGGGTGGTCGGGCAGGCAACCAGTAACCTCATTGCCGGACGACTGGTTGACGCGATGGGGTCCCGCGGGGCGTTCCTGACCATCGTCGCCTTCGCCGCGTCCGCATTGAGTATCGGCCTTGTAGCGATGACGCCGATCCGCCGTGCCACCACCGGCCAGCGCATCCCGCCCGAGGTTTTGCGTGGCAGCGCCGACCCGGCCTAGGCAGGTCAGCCCACCAGGCACTCGGAATCGCCGCGCGGCCTCCGGGCTCGCTGCGATGATGCCGAGCTGCGTGATGCGACCGGCCCGGGCGCGTCACGTGTGCCGGTTTCGGTGAAGGTGGGCGGCCAGATAACGGGCGGTGACGCTGGTGGCCCCGCTACCGATGCCGTCGGTGCCGCTGCTGCCGACACCGGTGCTACTGCCCGGGTGCTTGTGCTCCTCAACGTCGGCGACGAGTTGGGCGGGGGTGCCCGCGGCGACGACGCGGCCGCCGGCCTCGCCGCCGCCCGGGCCCATATCGATGACCCAGTCGGCGTTGGCGATCATGTCCAGGTCATGCTCGATGACCACGACGCTCGCCCCGCGCTCCACGAGCCGGTCGAGCACGCCCAGCAGCACGCGCACATCGAGCGGGTGCAGGCCGATGCTCGGCTCGTCGAGCACGAACACCGTGCCGTGCTGGTCGCGACCGAGGTCGGCGGACAGCTTCAGCCGCTGCGCCTCACCGCCCGACAGCGCCGTCGTCGTCTCACCGAGGGTGAGGTAGCCCAAGCCGAGCTCGACGAGTAGCTGCAGGCGCCGGTGCACGGCGGGTAGGTCGGCGCAGGCCTCGGCCGCCTGCTCCACCGTGAGGGCGAGCAGGTCGGGCAGCGACAGGGCGTCGTCGTCGCCACCGCCCCGGGGTATGCGGCGGATCTCGCGGGCCCGCTCGCCGTAGCGGGAGCCGCCGCACTGCGGGCAGACAATCTCGACGTCGGGCAGGAACTGCACGTCCAGGACGATCTGGCCGGTGCCGTCGCAGTGTTCGCAGCGCAGCGAGCCGGTGTTGTAGGAGAAGTCGCCGGCCTTGAGCCCGGCCTCGCGGGCCTGCGGGAGCCGGCCGTAGACGCGCCGCAGCTCGTCCATCGCCCCGGAGTAGGTGGCAACGGTCGAACGGACGTTCGTGCCGATCGGGGAGGCGTCGACGACGACCACCCGGTTCGCCTCCGCGGTCTCGATCGAGGTGGCCGGGGCGGGCAGGGGTGCGTCGTCGGCCAGTGCGCGCAGGGCGGGGACGAGGGACTCCAGGACGAGCGTCGTCTTACCGGAGCCGGACACGCCGGTGATGGCGGTGAGCCGCTGCTCGGGGATGGCGACGTCGAGGGCATGCACCGTGTGGATGGGTGCGGTTTCCAGGCGGATCGCGCCGTGGGTGAAGACCTCCTCCGTCTCGGCGCGCTCGCGGCAGCCGACCTCCGCCTGGCCGGTGATGAACGGGGCGATCCGGCTGGCCGGGTCCGTCACCGCCTGCGCCACCGGTGCGCTCACCACGATCTCGCCGCCCTCGCGGCCCGAGCCGGGGCCGATCTCGAGCAGCCAGTCCGCCTGCCGCAGCAGCGCCACGTCGTGATCCACCACCAGCACCGAGTTGCCGTCGGCCAGCAGGTCGCGCACGACGCCGATCAGACCGTCGAGGTTGGCGGGGTGCAGGCCGATGCTCGGCTCGTCGAGCACGTAGAGCACCCCGGTGGTGCGGTTGCGGACGGCCCGCGCCAACTGGACGCGCTGGCGTTCGCCGGTGGACAGGGTGGACGCGGCCCGGTCCAGGCTGAGGTAGTCCAGGCCCAGGTCGAGCAGGCGGCGGGCGGTGACGGTGAGTTCGTCGACGATCTGGTGGGCCATGGCGACCAGCTCGCCGGGCATGGTGTCCGGAATGCCGGCCACCCACTCCACCAGCTCTCCAAGCGGGAGCCGGCACGCCTCATCCAGGCCGATGCCGCGCACCTTCGTGGAGCGCACCGCCGCGGACAGGCGGGAGCCGTTGCAGTCCGGGCAGACGGCCTCGTGCAGGAACTTCTCCACCCGCTTCATGCCGCGCTCGTCCTTCACCTTGGACAGCGCGTTCTCCACGGTGTACACCGCGCTGTAGTAGGTGAAGTCCATCTCCGCGGCCACGCCGGTCTTGTCATTGACGTAGAGGATGTGCTTCTTCTCGGCGGGGCCGTGAAACACGATCTCCCGCTCCTGCTCGGTCAGCTCGCGGAAGGGGACATCGGTGCGCACGCCCATCTCGCGGGCCACGTCCTTCATGAGCGACCACATGAGGTTCTGCCAGGGGGCGACGGCGCCCTCATCGATGGACAGCGACTCGTCGGGCACCAGGGATGCTTCATCCACGGTGCGCACGACGCCCGTGCCCTCGCAGCGGGGGCAGGCGCCTTCGGAGTTGAAGGCCATCATCTCGGCGCCCGGACCGTAGAACTCGACGCCGCAGGTGGTGCAGACGGTGGGGATCTCGAGGGCGACGTCGGTGCTGGGCGCGTTGGGGTGACCGTTCGGGCAGCAGTGTGAGCCCAGGCGCGAGTAGGCCAGGCGCAGCGAGTTGAGGATCTCGGTGGAGGTGCCGAAGGTGGAGCGCACGCCCGGCACGGGTGGACGCTGGTGCAGGGCGAGCGCGGCGGGGACGTGGAGGACCTCGTCGACGTCGGGTCGGGCCGCCTGGGTCAGGCGCCGGCGCGTGTAGGTGGACAGCGACTCCAGATAGCGGCGGGCGCCCTCGGCGTAGAGCACCCCCAGGGCCAGGGAGGATTTGCCCGACCCGGACACGCCCGCCACCGTCACCAGCTTCCCGAGCGGTACTTCGACGTCGAGGTTCTTGAGGTTGTGCACGCGGGCGCCGCGCACGGAAATGGCGGTGGGGGCATCAGATAGAGGCATGGGCTCAGCCTAGGCGGTGCTACCGACACGAATAGATTCACGACGGCACGGGCTCCCGTGCGCGTTGGCGGCGCTCTTCTCGTGCCACCGGGGGTGCTCCTGCGTTTTCCGACCTTGGGGTACGTTTCACGACCACCCCGGGGTCGTGAAACGTACCCCGGGGTCGTAAATCGTCTTCGTAGTCGTGCGGCAGGCACGTTGGCGAGCGGTGCCGATGCAGATATTGGTGCTGGTGTTGATAGCGGTGCTGGTGTTGATAGCGGTGCTGGTGTTGATAGCGGTGCTGGTGTCGACGTCGGTGCTGTCGTGGGTGTCGACGCCGGTGCCCGGCACCGTCCGGCCCCTCTTGTCACCGAAACCGGCACTAATGACGTACCGAAACCGGCACTTGTAACGTGCCGAAACCGGTCGATATGACGAGGCGGGTGCTGCTGCGGCTCGACGATCGTGGCACCCGGAGCGTCGACTGTCTGTGTGGGTGCTTGTTGGTTGTTCTTGATGCGGTGTGGCAGTCACTGCTGGGGCCTGCGGTGGGGCCGGCCGGGTGTGTGCTGGCGGGTGGTGGGCGAGTATGACCCTTGTGACCTGAGGCCTCGGTTCTGTGCGGGGGTTTCGGGCGCAAAGGGTCGTACTCGACCCCGATACGGAAGACCCTGCCCCCGTCACCGACGGCCCAGCCGTTGGCGTCCCGCTCATCGGCGTCCCGGCCGGGCGTGCCGGCGCACGACGACCCGAGCCCGCGCCCTCAGTGTCGACGCACGCCGGCCGCCACAACCACATCGACCGGTCTGGGCACGTCATTAGTGCCGGTCTCGGTACGTTACAAGTGCCGGTTTGGGCACGTTACAAGTGCCGGTTTCGGTGAGAGGGGACGGCCACCGGCATCCGCACCGGCGCCGACACCCGCACCGCCCGCACCGCCCGGAGCCTGCCCGCACCGCCCGGAGCCTGTCCGCACTGGCTGAAGTGTGCGGCCGCATCTAGGCGGGCCATCTGCGGCACGCATGCGGAGCGCCCCGTGTCTTAAGGCAGCGGCGGGACTTCCAGGGTGAGACCGGCTGTGCGCTGGCGGTAGTCCGCCACAATCTGCGCGATGGTGATGCGCTGCATCTGCGCCTCGGCCGCCTCTTGGATGCGGTCGTAGTGTTCCTGGAGGGCGAGCTGGATGTTGACGCCCGCACCGCAGTGCGGATTGGTGTGGGTGTCCAGGTGGAGTAGCGGCGCGGTGCCGTCCATGGCGCGATAGACGTCCAGCAGGGTAATCGCCTCGGGAGGCTGAGCGAGCGCTGGGCGGGCATGTCCGGGAACCGAGGTGAGCAGGCTGGCGCGGCGCAGTCGCGTCATGATCTGGCGCACGGCGGCCGGATTGGTGGCCAGGGATGTGGCAATCGCGGTGGAGCGCAGATCGCCGCGCGGGTCGAGGTGGATATAGATCAGCACGTGGACGGCGTCGGCTAAGCGGGTGGAGTGCTTCATCCGAATCTCCTCGGCAATCGCAACGAGCTATGGGGCGGTGTAGACGACGGCGCCGCGGGGCAGCGCATGGGCCGGGCCACTGCGGCGAACGCCTCACTTGACAGGTTCAGCTTACCGGCTAGGCTGTAATTTAGAAAGTTACAGCCAAGAATGATGTCCACGCCTACAGGAGGACCCATGAGTTTTCGCAGCTATAGCCTGGAAAACGACAACCCTGGACTGGCTGACCCCGATGGGAACGGAGCCCGCCACCTCGCTGAGGCAATCCAGCGCGCCGACGCGATCCTGATCGGCGCCGCCTCCGGCCTGTCCGCCGCGGCCGGATTCCGCCACTACTACGACGCCGATGCTGGTTTCCTCGCACACTTCGGAGACCTGCAGGCCAAGCACGGCTACAACTCGAGCTTTGACGGCCTCTATCACCGATACGCCAACCACCGTGAGCGCTGGGCATTCATAGCGCGCATCGTCATGACCGTTGTCGACGCCCCGACGGGCGCCCCCTACCTCGACCTTGGCGCCATTGTCGAGGGCCGCACCTACCACGCGCTCACCACCAACCAGGACACCCAGTTCGAGCATGTTGTACCGGCAGAACGGATCAGTGCGATCCAGGGTGACTGGCGCTTCTTCCAGTGCAGTCGCCCCTGCCACGACGGGCTGTACGACGCCGTCGAGCCCTCCCGTCTCATCGTTGAAGCACTCGATCAGAACCTGGAGTGTCCGGAGGATCTGATTCCCCGCTGCCCGCGCTGCGGTGCCGAGATGGAACCGTGGGTGCGCTCGCCTGTCTTCCTCGAAGGCGCCAAGTACGCCGACGAGTACCGCAAGGTCAACGAGTTCATCGCTGCCCACCAGAACGAGCGCCTGCTGTTCCTCGAGGTAGGGGTCGGGCGCATGACGCCGATGTTCATCCAGGAACCGTTCTGGAACCTCACCTACCAGCTGCCCCGGTCCCGCTATCTCACCCTCAACCCGCGTCACGCTCGCATTCCGGCGGCTCTGGGGGAGCGCGGCGACGCAATCGTCGCCGACGCCGCCGCCGTCATCGGTGGAGCGCGGCGCATTCTCACCGGCCAGGAACCTGCGGACACTCCCGCCGACATCATCACCGGCCGCTGGGGTTTCGCCGCAGCCCACCCCGCATTCGCGCCGACCACCGACCCGGCCGTCGGCGTACCCGCCTGACATCGCGAGAAGGAGAACAGTCTCATGGTTGCAAACGAGGGCTCGCCTCTCACGCAGTCCAACCCGGCGGCCCCATCCGCTCCGGCAACCGCCGCGATGCCAGCGGGCTGGGCCGGGGCCGCGCCGCGGCGTCAACCGGATCCAGAGGCGGTTGCCACCGCGGCCCACTACCTCTCCCAAGCCGACGCCGTCCTGCTCGGGGCCTCCAATGGCCTGTCCATAGCCGAGGGACTGCACCTGTTCGCCCATAACGACGCCTTCGAGGAGGTGCTGGGGGACATTGCTCGCCCCTACGGCATTGGAAACATCCTGCAAGCCTGTGCGTTCCCCTGGCCGACGCCGGAGGAGTATTGGGGCTTCTGGGGGCGTCTGACCGGGCACTACATGCTCGGCTACACCGCCACACCGGTCATGCAGGACCTGCGCGCCATCGTCGGGCAGCGACCAGCCTTCGTGCTCACCACCAACGCCGAAGGCCACTTCGAGTTGGCGGGATTTGCCGACGACCAAGTCTATGAATTAGAGGGCTCCTGGCGGCGGATGCAGTGCGCGACCGGATGCCACGACACTCTCTACCCGTCCGGGGACGTGCTGACCGCCCTGGCCGCGGCGGAGCAGAACGGGCGCGTGCCGCGCGAGCTTGTACCCACCTGCCCGCGCTGTGGCGGTTCGATGGCGATGCAGACGGTCCTCAATGAGCCGTTCATCCCCGATGCCGCCGGCCGTGAGGCCCTCGGCCGCTTCCTCGCAGCGCACACGGGCGCGCAGGGAAGGGCGGCGAACTCGCGTCTGGCCGTCCTCGAGCTCGGCATTGGTCCGCGCAACCAGCTCATCAAGGCGCCGCTCATGGAACTCGTGGCGGCGGAGCCGTCGGCCCGATATGTCACGATCAACCTTGGCCAGCTGTTCGTTCCCCCGCAGATCGCCTCCCGCTCTGCCGCGATCGACTCGGGGGTGACCGAGGCACTCGCCGCCGTGCGCGCGGCCATGAACGCCTGACATCTGCCGGTCACCGGCCCTGGCATACTCGAGGCGCTGCCGGCCGCTCACCCACTCGCTAGCATGAGGGGGTCTTGCTCCGGCTGCCGCCCCGCCGACGACGGCCGATCCCACCGTTACGCAGAAGCCGCCGATGTCTGAGCTCATGCCCGCCGCCTTCGCGCCCGCCACCCGCGCCTGGTTCAATGCGGCCTTCCCCGCCGGGCCGACACCCGTGCAGCGCCGCGCCTGGGAGACGATCGGCCGCGGCGAGAACGCCCTGGTCATCGCCCCCACCGGCTCGGGTAAAACCCTGGCCGCCTTCTTGTCCGCCATTGACACCCTCACCCGTCGCCCGCCGGAGGTGGCCCCAGCGGCCGGGGCACGACGGCGGAGGCGGGCGCGACGCGGCGGCGAGACGGCGCCCCGCAGCGACGCGGCGCCCCGCGGCGGCGAGACGGTGCCCGACAACTCCGCCGCCCGCGGCGTGCGGGTCTTGTACATCTCCCCGCTCAAGGCCCTGGGCGCCGACGTCGAGCGCAACCTGCGTCGTCCCCTGGCCGGAATCATCGCCGCCGCCGACGCGCTCGGCCAGCCGCCCGCACCCATCACGGTGGGCATGCGCACCGGCGACACCACCCCGGCCGAGCGCCGCCGCCTGCGCACCCGCCCGCCCGACATCCTCATCACCACCCCCGAGTCGCTCTACCTCATGCTCACCTCCGCGGCGCGCGAGACGCTGCGCACCGTGGAGACCGTCATCGTCGACGAGATCCACTCCTTCGCCGGGCAGAAGCGCGGCACCCACCTGGCCCTCTCACTGGAGCGGCTGGACGACCTATTGCCCCGCCCCGCCCAACGCATCGGCCTGTCCGCGACGGTCCGCCCGCCCGAGGAGATCGCCCGCTTCCTCGGTGGCCCCCATCCCGTCACCATCATTGCGCCCGACGACGCCCGTACCGCCCCCGAGGTGAGCGTCGCCGTGCCTGTGGCGGACATGGCCCGCGTCCCGGCTACGCTCGACCGCCACGAGCGTGCCCTGCGGGGTGCGCCCGGCCGTGGGGGCAAGGGCCGAGGGGCAGGAGCAGCAGGAGCGGGCGCGGGTCGGAGCGGTTCGGCACGGGCCAGCGGCAGTCGCCCGGACGGCGCGACCGCCGCCGGCGGCAGGAGCGGCCGACAGGTCTGGCGCAGCGACCGGACCCTGCGGGCCGCCATGGCCGGCGGGGCGCCGCCGGAGGTTCCCACTCGCATGACCGCCTCCATCTGGCCGCACATTGAGCACGCGGTCCTGGAACAGGTGCTCGCCCACCGCACCACCGTCGTCTTCGTCAACTCCCGTGGCCTGTGCGAGCGCCTGACCGCCCGCCTCAACGAGGCCTACGCCGCCCGCCTCGCGCATGCTGACGCCGGTGGCGACGTCGACAACGACGCTGATGCAGACATTGGCGGCGCCGGAAGCGGCCCCACAACCGACGCCGCGGCCGAGCCCGCCTACCCCATGCACCGCGAATCCTGGGCAATGGGGGACGCCCACTACGCCGACGCCCCGGCGCCGGGGACACCCGTCATCGCCAAGGCCCACCACGGCTCGGTTTCCAAGGAGCAGCGCCGCGTGGTCGAGCAGGAGCTGAAATCCGGCGCGCTGCGCTGCGTGGTGGCCACCGCCTCCCTCGAGCTCGGCATCGATATGGGCTCCATCGACCTGGTGCTGCAGGTGGCCCCACCGCCGTCGGTGGCCAGCGGCCTGCAGCGCGTGGGCCGCGCCAACCACCGGGTCGGCGGCCGCCCCCAGGGGATCATCTACCCCATTGAGCGCCACCAGTTGGTGGACGCCGTCGTCGTCGCCGAGGGCATGCGCACCGGCGCCATCGAACGCACCGCCCTGGTCCCCAATGCGCTCGACGTGCTCGCCCAGCAGACCGTCGCCGCCATCGCCGTCGAGGACCGCACCGCCGACGACTGGTACGCCACCGTCACTCGCGCCACCCCCTACGCCGACCTGCCCCGCTCCGCCTTCGACTCCGTGCTGGGGCTGCTCGCCGGCGGCTACACCTCCGCCGACCTCACCGACCTCGCCCCGCGGATCGTCTGGGACCGTGACACCGGCGCTCTCACCGCCCGCCCCGGCGCCCAGCGGCTCGCCGTCGCCTCCGCCGGCACCATCCCCGACCGCGGCCTCTTCCCCGTGGTGCTGCCCGACGGCGACACCACCGCCGGGCGGCGGCGCGTGGGGGAGCTGGATGAGGAGATGGTCAATGAGTCCAGCGTCGGTGACGTCATCACCCTGGGCACCTCGAGCTGGCGCATCCGGGAAATCGGTGCCGATCGGGTCGTCGTTGACCCCGCCCCCGGCCGCAGCGCCCGCCTGCCCTTCTGGCGCGGGGAGGGTGCCGGCCGCCCCGCCGCCACCGGTGCCGCCAAGGGCGCCTTTCTGCGCGAGGCGGCCGATCTGCTCGGCGACGGCGGCTTCGGTGACCCGCCGCAGCCGGAGCTGACCGCGCACCTGGAGCGGGCCGGCCTGGACGCGGGCGCCCAGGCCAACCTGGTGTCCCTGCTGCGCGAGCAGCGCTGTGCCACCGGCGTCGTCCCCAGCGACGCCAACGTAGTCATCGAGCGCTGCCGGGATGAGGACGGCGGCCTCCGGCTCATTGTCCACAGTCCGCTGGGGCGGCGCGTGCACGAGCCCTGGGCCATGGCCATCAAGGAGCGCGTGCACCGGGTCATGGGCTTCGATCCGCAGATCGTCACCGCCGACGACGGCCTGGTGCTGCAGGTTCCGGCCACCGAGCGCCCGCCGGGGGCGGAGATGTTCATCTTCGACCCCGCCGAGCTTGAGCAGATGGTGCGCGCACGCGTGGGGGAGACCGCGGTGTTCGCCGCACGCTTCCGCGAATGCGCCGCCCGCGCCCTGCTCCTGCCCGGATCGCGGCCCGGGCATCGCACGCCCCTGTGGCTTCAACGTCTCAAGGCCGGTCAGCTCCTGGAGGCGTCCCGGCGTCTTCCCGGTTTCCCGGTGTCGGTGGAGGCGGCCCGTGAATGCCTGCAGGACGTGTGGGACCTGCCCGCGGCGCGCGACCTCATGGAGCGTCTGACCACCGGTGCCACCCGCGTCGTCGTGGCCGACACGCAGGTGCCCTCCCCCTTCGCCGGGCCCCTGCTGTTCGGCTACACCAGCGCCTTCCTCTACCAGCAGGACCTGCCGCACGCCGAACGGCAGGCGCAGCTGCTGGCCCTGGACGCCGACGCCGTCGCCGAGCTTGTGGGGCGAACGGACGGGGCCGACCTGCTCGACGCGGAGGTGATGGCGCAGGTGGAAGCCGAGCTGCAGCGCTTGGCGGAGGGTCGGCGGGCGCGGGCCGACGCCGAGGGTGTGGCCGACCTGCTGCGTGAACTGGGGCCGCTGACCGTGAAGGAGCTGGCGGCCCGCTGCCGGGTCGACGACGCCGCGCCAACCGAGGCGACGTCGGACCGGGCTCTGGGCGAGTTCGCGGCCGGGATGCCGCGGGGCGGGCGGGCGGAGGGCGAGCCGGTTTCGGATGGCAGCGTCGACGACGGGGCAGACGCCGAGGCCGGGAGCACCGCTGTGCGCGCGGGACTCGTGGCGCTGGAACGGGCGCGGCGGGCATTCCCCGTACGCGTGGGGGAGCGTGCCTGCTGGGCGCGCGCGGAGGACGGGCCCACCCTGCACCTCGCCCTGGGGAGCGATATGCCTGACTGGGCCGGGCGAGGCGAGCGGGAGCCCACACAGTCGCTCCTCGCGTCGCGACCACCACTGCACGAGCTGGTGCTGCGCCACGTCCGCACACATGCCGCGGTCACCGTCCACGAGGTGGCGCAGGCCTTCGGTCTGGGCGCGTCCGTGGCGGCCACCGCCCTGGAGCAGCTGCGCGACGACGGCGAACTTGTGCGCCTGGGTGGGCAGGACGAGGCGCGGTGGATGGCGTCCGGTGTCTTCACCCGAGTGCGTAACCGTTCGCTGGCCAAAGCGCGGGCTGCCGTCGAGCCGGTGCCCCAGGCCGCCTTCCAGCGGCTCGTCCTGGAGCGTGCCGGGATCGTTGGCGCTGGCGCAGCGGGCGATTCCGGCACGTCGCCGCGCGGTGCGGCGGCTCGCGTCGGCGAAGACGACCGCGCCACCGGTGTCGGCGGGGACGGGCACGGGCCCGGCGCTCATGCGGTCCGCCG
>NZ_JAWDJJ010000154.1:0-1528 GCF_032465695.1 Actinomyces sp. MRS3W | reverse complement strand
CCCCGCTGCTCTGGAAGGACGGCCCGCCAGCCACGGGTGTTCCGTCGTTCTCGTCATTTGTGCCGGTCTCGGCACGTTACAAGTGCCGGTTTCGGTGCGTTATAAGTGCCGGTTTCGGTGAGGGGGTGGGGCGGCGTCGGCCCAGGCGCGGATGTCGGCCCAGGTGTCCAAATCGCGGGCGGCGCGGGCGAGCTGCCCGCCCCGGTCGGTCAGATCGACATGCACCAGATCCATCCCGCCCAGGATGCGCCGCACCGCCACGTCTCGCAGCCCCACGCCCTGTGGCGACACCGCCTCGCGCAGCGCCGTCGTCCGGTAAACGCCCAGCAAGTACTGGACGTGATCGCCAGCGACGGCGCACGCGCCAGCGGCCGCCGTCCCGGCCTGCGCGGCCCGCACCAGCACGGGTAGAGCGCGCCAGGAATCCGGGGCGTCGCAGGTGACGACGGCGGTGAGTGACGCATTCCCGGCGGTATCTCGCCCCCTTGCCGCCTGTCCGCCGCGTGTGTGCTCGGCCAGTCGCGTCAACCCGGCGGCAATCCCCGCCACCGGCCCGCCCAACGGCGGATCCTCCAGGGCCCGCAGCACCCCGGCGGGGAGCTCCACTCGCTGCGGAGCCACCACGACCACCTCTCCCGGCGGCAACTGAGCGCGCACACGCTCAATGCCGCTCAGCACATGGTCAAGCAGACGCGTGCCCCGGACCACCACATCCGGCTTCGACACCCCATTGAGTCGCCGCCCGGTGCCGCCGGCGAGCACGACGACGTCGAGGCAGCGAGCGTCCATCACGCGCCCGTCCGCTCGGCGCGGTTCGGGTCGGCCCCGCCCGGGGCGCGATCACCCGGTGCCGTGCTGGCCGGACCGCCATCATCCGGCCGCACCCACTGGCCCGACCGGCCTCCGGACTTGGATGTCACCTTCGCTTCGCGCAGGGCCACCGTCCGATCCACGCCCTTGACCATATCCACCAGTGCCAGGCCCGCCACCGTGGCCGCGGTCAGGGCCTCCATTTCGACGCCGGTGCGGTCGGCCGTACGCACCAGCGCATGGATGCGCACGCCAGTGTCCTCCACCGTGAGGTCGACGCTGCACGCGTGCACACCGATGACGTGTGCGAGCGGCAACAGCTCCGGCACCTTCTTGGCGGCGGCGATCCCGGCTACGCGTGCCACCGCGAGCGCATCCCCCTTGGGGACTGTGCCGTCGCGCAGCGTCGCAATGATTGTGGGGGGGCAGTCCACGAAGGCGGTGGCGGTGGCGGTGCGCACCGTGGGCTGTTTGGCCGACACATCCACCATGCGGGCGGATCCGGCGTCGTCGAGATGCGTGAGGCGAGCCGGTTCGCGCGGCGGCTGTGCGCTAACGGGCGCCGGAGAAGGAGCGGGGACCGGGTGAGCCGGCGGCAGCGGCCCGGCCGGGGACGTCAGGGCGAGCAGCTCCACCCGGTCGCCCGGCGCGACGGCGTCAACGTCGGCCGGAACCACCGCGAGCGCCTGCGCTGCCGGCAGCGAAGCCACCAGGTGAG
>NZ_JAWDJJ010000153.1:0-5383 GCF_032465695.1 Actinomyces sp. MRS3W | reverse complement strand
GCTGCCGGCCCGGGCGCGGCCGCGGGGGACTTGGTCTGTCCGTCCGTTGCGGGCGGGAAGGACTCCGGCTGACTCATGCCTGAACCTCACTCTCGTCGTCCTCAGACGATACCGCGTCGGTGGGCTCATCCGCAGCGTCCACCCCGGTGTTGGATTCCGAGTCGGCCGAAGAGGGGTGCTCCGCGCCGGCGGCCGCGCCATCGGCGGCCGGGCTGGTGCCGTCCGTGTCGTTGGTGTCGACGGCGGTGTCCGCCGACCCGGCGGAGCCCGCCGAGGCGGCTGAATCAGCCGAGGCGGACTCGTCCAGCTCCCGTTCGGCGTTGCGGGCGACGGCGATAATGCGGTCGCCCTCATCGGGCTTGGCGAAGGTGACGCCGCGGGTGTTGCGCCCGGTGCGGGAGACCTCGTCAACGGCGCTGCGCACCACCTTGCCGGAGGCCATAATGCACAGGACCTCGTCGGTGGGAGCAGTGGTGAGCGCCCCCACGAGGTCGCCCCGCTCCTCCACCAGGTCGGCGACCTTGACGCCTAGCCCACCGCGGCCCTTGACCGGGTAGTCGGTGGCCAGGGTTCGCTTGGCGTAGCCGCCCTCGGTGACGACGAACAGGTCGGCGTCCTCCCAGGCGGGGTCGACGACGTCCATGGCCAGCAGCGAGTCGCCGTCGCGGAAGCGCATGCCGGTGACCCCGCTCGTGGCGCGGCCGGTGGGGCGCAGCGTGGCGTCGTCGGCGGTGAAGCGCAGGGCCTGCCCGTGGCGGGAGACCAGCAGCAGGTCCTGGCCGGCGGACAGCAGTGAGGCGGATACCAGTTCATCGGGGTTGCCGTCGGCGTCCTCACGCAGGTTGATGGCGATGAGGCCGACGGACCGGTTGGAGTCGTATTCGGCCAGGCGCGTCTTCTTGACCAGACCGCGCCGGGTGGCCAGCACGAGGTAGTCGGCCTGGGCGTAGTCGCCGAGCTCCATGACCTGGGCGATCTCCTCACCCGGCTGGAAGGCGAGCAGGTTGGCCACGTGCTGTCCCTTGGCGTCGCGACCGCCCTCGGGCAGCTCATAGGCCTTGGCCCGGTAGACGCGCCCGAGGTTGGTGAAGAACAGCAGCCAGTTGTGGGTAGAGGTGACGAAGAAGTGGTCGACGACGTCGTCTTCGCGCAGGGAGGCGCCGCGCACACCCTTGCCGCCGCGGTGCTGGCTGCGGTAGGCGTCGGAGCGGGTGCGCTTGGCGTAGCCGGAGCGGGTGATGGTGACGACGACTTCCTCCTCGGGGATGAGGTCCTCGGCGCTCATCTCCCCGTCGAAGGGCAGGATTGTGGTGCGGCGCTCGTCACCGTACTTGTCGACAATCTCAGCCAGTTCCTCCGAGACGATGGTGCGCTGGCGCTGCGGGGAGGCGATGATGTCCTTGAGGTCCGCCACGCGGGCGCGCAGTTCCTCGGCCTCCTGCTGAATCTTGAGGCGCTCGAGAGCGGCCAGGCGGCGCAGCTGCAGGGAGAGGATGGCTTCGGCCTGGGCCTCGTCGACGCCGAGCAGCTCCATGAGGCCGGTGCGGGCCTCATCGGTGGTGGGCGAGCGGCGGATGAGGGCGATGACGGCGTCGAGAGCGTCGATGGCCTTGAGCAGGCCCTGCAGGATGTGCAGGCGCTCCTCGGCCTTGCGCAGCCGGTACTGGGAGCGGCGCACAATGACGTCGATCTGGTGGTTGACCCAGTGCCGCACGAAGCCGTCCAGGGACAGGGTGCGGGGCACGCCGTCCACGAGCGCCAGCATGTTGGCGGGGAAGTTGTCCTGCAGCTGGGTGCGCTTGTACAGGTTGTTGAGGACGACCTTGGCCACCGCGTCGCGTTTGAGGACGATGACGAGCCGCTGGCCAGTGCGGCCGGAGGTCTCGTCGCGGATGTCGGCGATGCCGCCGATCTGCCCGTCGCGCACGAGTTGGGCGATCTTGTCCGCCAGGTTGTCGGGGTTGACCTGGTAGGGCAGCTCGGTGACCACCAGGCACTGGCGGCCCTGGATCTCCTCGACGTTGACGACGGCGCGCTGGGTGATGGACCCGCGGCCGGTGCGGTAGGCGTCCTCAATGCCGCGGCGGCCCAGAATGGTGGCGCCGGTGGGGAAGTCTGGGCCGGGGATGCGCTGGATCAGCGCCTCGAGCAGCTCCTCGCGGGAGGCGTCGGGGTGGTCCAGGAACCACTGGACGCCGCTGGCGACCTCTCGCAGGTTGTGCGGGGGGATGCGGGTGGCCATGCCCACCGCGATGCCCTCGGAACCGTTGACGAGCAGGTTGGGGAACCGGGAGGGGAGGATGACCGGTTCCTGGTTGCGGCCGTCGTAGTTGTCCTGGAAGTCGACGCTCTCCTCGTCGATGTCGCGGACCATCTCCATGGCCAGGGGCGCCATCTTGCACTCGGTGTAACGGGGCGCCGCGGGGCCGAGGTTGCCGGGGGTGCCGAAGTTGCCCTGTCCGGCCACGAGCGGGTAGCGCAGCGACCACCACTGCACCAGGCGGGCCAGCGCGTCGTAGATGGCGGCATCGCCGTGAGGGTGGTAGTTACCCATGACCTCGCCCACCACGCGGGAGGACTTGGAGAAGGAGGCGGTGGGACGGTAGCCGCCGTCGTACATGGCGTACAGAACGCGCCGGTGGACCGGCTTGAGCCCGTCGCGCACGTCGGGCAGGGCCCGGCCGACGATGACGCTCATGGCGTAGTCGAGGTAGGAGCGCTGCATCTCCATCTGGAGATCGACCGGATGGATGCGGTCGGCGGCTGGCTCCGGGGCGGGGAGCTCGGTGATCTCGTCGCTCACGAGGTTCCTTTACTGGTGGAATAGATGCGGTAGTCGGTACTGGCGGGCCTTCGGCGAGCACTGCGTGACGGGATGAGCATCGCCATCCGGTGCACGGTGTCTCGCCGGCCGGCGGCCTCAGATGTCGAGGAAGCGGACGTCGGCGGCGTTGCGCTGGATGAAGGAGCGGCGCTGCTCGACGTCGTCCCCCATGAGGATGGAGAAGGTCTCGTCGGCGTCGGCGGCCTCGTCGAGGGTGACCTGTTTGAGGATCCGGTTGGCCGGATCCATGGTGGTCTCCCACAGTTCGTGGTCGTTCATCTCCCCCAGGCCCTTGTAGCGCTGGATGCCACCCTCCTTGGGCAGGCGGCGCCCGGCCTCGGCTCCGGCGGCGAGCAGCTGGTCGCGTTCGGCGTCGGAGTAGGCGAATTCGTGCTCGGCGCCCACCCACTTCAGGCGGTACAGCGGCGGCATGGCGATGTAGGTGTGTCCCTGTTCGATGAGCGGGCGCATGTAGCGGAACAGCAGGGTGAGCAGCAGGGTGGCGATGTGCTGGCCGTCGACGTCGGCGTCGGCCATGATGACGATCTTGCCGTAGCGGAGCTTGGAGATGTCGAAGTCCTCACCGATGCCGGTGCCGAAGGCGGTGATGAGGGAGCGGATGGTGTCGGAGGACAGGGCCCGGTCCAGGCGCGCCTTTTCCACGTTGAGGATCTTGCCGCGGATCGGCATGATCGCCTGATGCTCGGGGTCACGGCCGCCGACGGCGGATCCGCCGGCGGAGTCGCCCTCGACGATGAAGATCTCGCATTCGTCGGCGTTCCGGGAGGAGCAGTCGCGCAGCTTGCCGGGCATGGAGGCGGACTCCAGCACGCCCTTGCGGCGGGTGGCCTCCCGGGCCTTGCGGGCGGCCATGCGCGCCGCCGCCGCCTGGGTGGCCTTGGTGAGCACGGCCTTGGCGTCGGCGGGGTGGGAGTCCAGCCAGTCGCCGAGCCGGGCATACACCGTCTGCTGCACGAAGGTGCGGGCCTCGGTGTTGCCGAGCTTGGTTTTGGTCTGCCCCTCGAATTGCGGGTCGGTGAGCTTGACGGAGATGACTGCGGTCAGGCCCTCACGAATATCGTCACCGGTGAGGTTGTCGTCCTTGTCCTTGATGAGGCCCTTCTCGCGGCCGTATTTGTTGACCAGGGTGGTCAGCGCGGTCCGGAAGCCCTCCTCGTGGGTGCCGCCCTCGGTGGTGTTGATGGTATTGGCGTAGGTGTGGACGGACTCCGAATAGGCGCCGGTCCACTGCATGGCGATTTCCAGGCTGATGGCGCGCCCGTCACCGAGGTCCTGCTCGGCCTCGAAGTCGATGATCTCGGGGTGAATGAGCTCAACCTTCTTGGAACGGTTGAGGAAGGCGACGTAGTCGCGCAGTCCGTGCTCGTAGCAGTAGGTGACGCTGCGGTGCCCCTTGACCGGATCGTCGGCCGTACCGAGCTCGTCACCGGTGATTTCGTCACCGGAATCGGTCACGCCCTCGCGCTCGTCGGTCAGGCTGATGCGCAGGCCCTTGTTGAGGAAGGCCATCTGCTGGAAGCGGCGCCGCAGGGTCTCGTAGTCGAATACGACCGTCTCGAAGATGGCCGGATCCGGGTAGAAGGTCTGGGTAGTGCCGGTTTCGGTGGTCTCCTCACCCATGACCAGGGGGGTCAGTGGGCGGCCGCCATCGCCGAAGCTCATGCGCCACACGTGGCCTTGGCGTCGCACCTCGGTGTCCACCCGGGTGGACAGGGCGTTGACCACGGAGATGCCCACGCCGTGCAGTCCACCGGAGACGGCGTACCCGCCGCCGCCGAACTTCCCGCCGGCGTGAAGGATGGTCATGACCACCTCGACGGTGGGCTTGTGCTCGGTGGGGTGCTCGTCAACGGGGATGCCGCGGCCGTTGTCGACCACGCGCAGACCGCCGTCGGCCTGAATGGTGACTTCGATGTGGTCGCAGAAGCCTGCGAGGGCCTCATCCACGGCGTTATCGACCACCTCGTAGACCAGGTGGTGCAGGCCCCGCTCCCCGGTTGAACCGATGTACATACCGGGGCGTTTGCGCACCGCCTCAAGCCCTTCGAGGACGGTAATATCTCCGGCATCGTAGCTGGCGGGGCTTGACGCCGAGCGGGCCGTTACGGCGCCGTCGGCCGCGGTCTCGACGGCGGTAGCGTCCGTCATCGCCGTAGCGGGTGTAGTCACAGGCTGGTCCAGGTCAGACACGTATCAGTTGCTCCTCGTCATCTGCGCCGCAGCGGCACCACTCCACCCCGGTGATCACTCTGGCACCGGAATCCGGGCATGGGACCCGGCGCGTGTAGGTGGGTACCTTGCGCATGGCCCAGGGCGCACCATGGGCGTTTCCGAGACGATTCTACCGTGCCCGAGTCCGTCGAGGGTCACCGCTGCGCTAAACGCAACGTGGGCAACGTCACCCGTAGGTGTCACGCGGGCCGCGGCCGCCACGGGCACCGCCGAAACGGCCATGCCGCCAGCCGTCGGCCTGAATGGTGACTTCGATGTGGTCGCAGAAGCCTGCGAGGGCCTCATCCACGGCGTTATCGACCACCT
>NZ_JAWDJJ010000152.1:0-2789 GCF_032465695.1 Actinomyces sp. MRS3W | reverse complement strand
GCCCCGCACCCCCGGCATCCGCTCGGAAACCAACCCGCCGCAGTCGATGCTGGAGTGG
The DNA here is from genome assembly GCF_032465695.1 of Actinomyces sp. MRS3W. Lineage (NCBI taxonomy): Bacteria > Bacillati > Actinomycetota > Actinomycetes > Actinomycetales > Actinomycetaceae > Actinomyces > Actinomyces sp. MRS3W. Next base: position 2,731 of record NZ_JAWDJJ010000152.1, on the reverse strand, counting down.
TTCGGCATGTCGCCGGACACCTCGCACATGACCGTGACCTTCAGCAACAACGAGCTGCCGATCATGTCCTTCATCGTGCACTTCAGCTTCGCGATCGTCTTCGGCCTCATCTACTGCATCGCCGCCGAGTACTTCCCCCGAATCAAGCTGTGGCAGGGTGCTGTCTTCGGCATCTTCGTCTACGTCGGCGCGCACGTGATCGTCATGCCGCTGCTGGGCTGGGCCCCGAACCCCTTCCCGTGGATCGACGGCGCCCAGACCTGGTCCGAGCACTTCTCAGAGTTCTTCGGGCACATCGTGTGGATGTGGTCGATCGAAATCGTGCGCCGCGACCTGCGTAACCGCATGACCCATGAGCCCGACGCCGAGGTCGCCCTGGAGGCGGCCACTCGCTGAGGGCTGTCACTGCCGACGACGGCGCCCGCCCTGGTTCTCCTGCCGGGGCGGGCGCCGTCGTTGTCAAGAGTCCCGGCGCCTGAGAAGAGTCAGGATGCAGCCAGCTCAGCCGGCCACCGCGGTCAAGCCGCCACCACGATCAGGGCGAGCGCCAGGGCGCCGCCGTAGGCCAGCTCGTACAGCCCGGCATCGCGCAGGGCGGGGATGAGAGCCCGCCCGGTCGCCCCGGCCAGCACCGGCCGCAGTGTCCGCACCGCCACAACTATGAGCACCAGCACCAAGGCGGCCAACACCCCCCAGATCGGGGTGCCGTCTCCCAGGAGCCGCCCCGCGGACGCACCCAAATCCGCGCGCGCCCACGCCGTCGCCGCCACCGCCAGCACCACCGGCACAAGCACCATGGCCACAAAGGCCCGGCGAGCGCCCCGCTCCCCCAGCCGCACCGCGAGCGTCATCTTGCCGTGCTGCGGGTCGGTGGCGATGTCGCGCAAATTGTTGACCATGAGCAGGCTGCAGGCGATGAGGCCAATGCCGCAGGCAGCCAGCCACACCCATCCGGGCACGCCCCCGGCCTGCACGTAGACGGTGCCGCAGGTGGCCATGAGCCCGAAGAAGATGAACACGAATACCTCGCCCAGCCCCGCGTAACCGTACGGGTGCGAGCCGCCGGTGTAGAACCAGGCGGCCGCCACCGCGGCGGCCCCGGCTCCCAGCAGCCACCACTGGCCGGTGAGGATGACAAGCACAAGCCCGAGCACGCCGGCAACGCCGAAACAGCCGAAGGCCGCGTACTTGACCCGGCGCGGAGCGACCTGACCGGAGGCGGTGAGCCGGGGCGGGCCGGTGCGGTCATCGTCGGTGCCGCGCACCCCGTCGGAGTAGTCGTTGGCCAGGTTAGAACCGATCTGCAGCGCCAGCGCCACACCCGCCGCCAGCAGAATCCGAGGCCCGGAGGCCACGCCCAGGGCCGAGGCGGCGCCCGCCCCCAGGATGACCGGGGCAACAGCAGCGGGCAGGGTACGCAGGCGCACGACCTCCATCCAGCTCGTGACGCGAGGGTCGGTGTCGGCGGGCACATCCCGGTCTGTCATGTCGTCCTCCTTGGGCGCGCAGAGCCTATCTCAGGGAAAACTGTCACGATCTGCATCACCTTCAGCCGGCGTCGAATAGGCGCTGCACGGCCCGCCGATCCACCTTGCCCGGTCCGCGCAGTGGCAGCGCCTCGACAGCGACGATCCGCTTGGGCGCGTGGGCCCCGTCCAGGCGCTCCCGTGCGGCGGCCCGCAGCCGCTGCGCCCAGGCGTCCCGGTCGCCGACCTCCCGGGCGGAGTCGAGCACGACGGCGGCAACGACGGCGCTGCCCCACTCGGCGTCGGGCACGCCGACCACGCAGGCCTGCGCGATGCCCGGCAGCGTGGTCAGCGCCTCCTCGACCTCGCGTGGGGCGACCTTGACCCCGCCGGTGATGATGACGTCGTCGGCCCGTCCCAGAACGGCCAGCCGCCGCACCCCATCGGTGCTGTCAACCAGGCGCCCCAGGTCACTGGTGAGTAGCTCTCGGCAGCTGGTCGGCTCGTCCACCGTGGCGCCCGGCCACCCAGCGGCCCCGGTTGGTACGCACCGATTGTCGGCCGGTTCTTCGGATCCGGTCCGGCGCCGACGGCGAAAGACGGCTGCCGACGCGGGGCGCGTCCCGCGCTCGGCGTACCCGGCGGCCAACACCGGCCCGGACAGCACAATCCGACCGACTCCATCCGCGTCGGGATTCTCAATACGGACCTCCACGCCGTCCAGGGGCACGCCGTCGTAGACACAGCCGCCGCCGGTCTCGCTCATCCCGTAGGTGGTCACCACCCGCACCCCGGCGGCGCCGGCGCGCTCCAACAGGGCCGGGTCTGCGGCGGCACCTCCCAGCAGCACGGCGTCGGTGCGGGCCAGTGCCTGGCGCGCCCGCCGCTGCCCGGGGGCGAGGGATCGCACCAGTTGGGTGGGTACGAGGGGGACGCGCACCGGCTCGTCCGGCCGGGCGCCGACGGCGCGCTCGATCGCATCCGCAAGCGCGTCGGGGCTGAAGCCGGCGGCGGCGTCCACCACCACCGGCGCCCGGTCGGCCACCAGGGAGCGGATGAGCACCTGCAACCCGGCCACGTGATGGGTCGGCAGTGCGAGCACCCAGGTTCCCGCTCCACCCAGACGCGCGTGGGTGGCGCGAGCGGAGGCGACCAGCGCCGTCAGGCTCATGGCCACCAGGCTGCCGGTGCCGGTGGTGGAGCCGGAGGTGCGCAGCAGCAGGTCGCTCTCCGGGCGGGCGGCGGGGCCACGCGGGTCCAAGCGG
>NZ_JAWDJJ010000151.1:0-1627 GCF_032465695.1 Actinomyces sp. MRS3W | reverse complement strand
GGCGGCGGGAAGGCCGTCGGCGAGGCGGCTCTTGACGCGGCGGGAGGCGGGCACCGGGTCGCAGGCCGTTGCCAGGTCCTCCAGGTGCGTGACGCCCTGCGGTGCCAGCGCCTCCAGAGCGGCGTGAAGCACGTCCACGGTGGCCCGCGCGTCGTCGAGGGCACGGTGAGTGGGGCGGGTGGGGGACCCGACGAAGGCGGCGAGCGTGCCCAACTTGTGGTTGGGCACCTCGGTTCGGGCCCATGCCCGACGCGATATCGCCAGGGTGTCGAGCACGGTGGGCTCCTCCCAGGGCAGGCCGAGCGCCCGCGCCGCACCGCGCAGGTGGCCGACGTCGAAGCGGGCGTTATGGGCTACCGCGACGGTTCCCGGGCCGGCCAGCTGCGCCCACTCCAAGAAGGAGGTCAGTGCCCGATCGACCGGCGGGGCAGTGGCCACCATGGCGTTGGTGATGCCGGTCATGATGGTGATCTGGGCAGGGATGGCGGCCCCGGGATTAACGAGCGTGGAGAATTCCGAATCGACCACGCCGCCGCGCACCTTGACCGCGCCGATCTCGGTGATGGCATGCGCGCCGGGCCCGCCGCCGGTGGTCTCCAGGTCGACGACGACGAAGGTCACCTCGCTCAGCGTCGTGCCCATATCCGCGAATGCTGCCTGGACGGGCCGGGCAGGCTGGGGCGAAGGTGTCTCGTGCCACGCTCGGTCGGCATCGGAGCCGACAGGTGGTGGGGGCGAGAACGCGTGGGCAGGCACATTGCGAGGCTAGACTTCTCCTGGCAGCCGATCCAGCCGCGGACACGCCCGGCGGGCGTACCCGGACGGCCCGGCGACTCCCCGCCCGCCGACGCACAGGAGGTCCCACATTGGGGTACCGAGGTATTAAGGCCACCACGGGTCCGGCGCTGGAGATGCTTTACCAGCCCTGGATCCGCGGCGAGGAGAATATTCCCGCCGAAGGCGCCGCCATCCTGGCCTCCAACCATCTGGCGGTCATCGACTCCTTCTTCCTGCCGCTGCTCATCGACCGCGAGGTCGCCTTCATCGGCAAGTCCGACTATTTCACCGGCAAGGGCCTCAAGGGCTGGGCGGTCAAGACCTTCATGACCGCCGTCGGCACCATCCCCGTGGATCGCTCCGGCGGGAAGGCGTCCCAAGCCGCCCTCCAGGCCGGGATCGACCGGCTGCGCGCGGGCGAGCTGTTCGGCATCTATCCGGAGGGCACGCGCAGCCCCGACGGGCGCCTGTACCGAGGCAAGACCGGCGTGGCCCGTATTGCCCTGGCCACGGGCGCGCCCGTCATCCCGGTCGCCATGATCGGCTCGAACATCGCCCAGCCCATTGGCCAGGTCATTCCCTCGACCCGCCACCGCGTGGGCATCGTCATTGGCGAGCCCTTGGACTTCTCCCGCTACCAGGGGCTGGAGAACGACCGCTTCGTGCTGCGTTCCATCACCGACGAGATCATGTACGCACTCATGTCCCTGTCCGGGCAGGAGTACGTGGACCTGTACGCCGCAGACGTCAAGAAGGCCATGGACGCGGAGAAGAAGACCGCCGACGAGGTCGTCACCGAAATGCTCGAGGAGCTGGCCGCCAAACGGCCCGCCGCCCCGCCCATCGCGGC
>NZ_JAWDJJ010000150.1:0-1207 GCF_032465695.1 Actinomyces sp. MRS3W | reverse complement strand
CCCCGACACCGTCTCCGATTCGGTTGCGGTTGCGGTTGCGGTGGCGCGGGCGACGACGGCGCGGTAGGCGACGGCGTCGGGGTCGCCGGCCCGAGCACGGGCCAGCAGCTCCCGGTGGCTGGCCCGCAGGCGCTCGCGGGAGTCGGCGTCGAGGAAGACGACCTCATCGCAGACCTCGAGGACCAGCGGGGAGGCCGTCGTGACAATCGTGGTCCGCCCCGCGCGGGCGTCCCGGACCCGGCGGGCCACCCGCGATTCGGTGTGCGAGTCCAGAGCGCTGGTCGGCTCGACCAGGACCAGCGTCGGCGCCTGCGTGAGCAGCGCCCGTGCCAGGGCCACCCGCTGGCGCTGCCCGCCGGACAGTGAACGACCCTTCTCCGTGATCATGCCGGCCAGCCCCAGTTCTAGCGAGGAGAGCACGTCGTGGGCGTCGGCCACCTCGAGCACCGCCAGGAGACGCTCATCGCCGTCGGCCCGCTCGACGACGGTGTGGACGTTCTGGTCCACGTCGGCCACCCCGACGCGCTCCCGTTCCGCGGTCACCAGGGTGGCGACATCCACCGGCTCGGGGGCCTGCCCGGCGCGCACATCCAGGGCCTCGCGCAGCGTGCCCGTGAACAGTTGGGCGACCGCGCCCGAGACGACGATGGAAGCCCGTACCTCCTCCAGGGGCATGTCTGCGAGCGGACGACCGGCGAGGGTGACGGTGGGTGCGGCGTCGTCGAAACGGCCCAGCCGGGTGGCCAGGGCCGCCGACTGATCCGGGTCGGCCGCGACCAGCGCCGTCATCCGGCCCGCCGCGAAGGTGACGCCGGAGGCGGTGTCCACCACGTCGCCGTCGGCGGGGGCGGGCCGAGTCGGATCGAGTGCGAGCCGTTCGCCGATGGTGCCGGTAGCTGGCTGGACCCGCAGCAGGCGGGCGAGGCGACGCGCGCCCACCATGGCGCGGGTGTACTCCTGCACCGCGTGGGAGAACACCATGAGCGGCCACGACAGGTAGGCGGTGTAGCCGTAGAAGGTGACGAGTTCCCCGGCGGTGATCGTCCCGGTGATGGCCATGCGGGCGGCCGCCCAGACGACGACGGCGACGAACAGCCCCGGCAGCAGCACCTGCAGACTCATGAGCACCGACTGGGCACCGGCCACGGCGACGCCGCGACGGCGCAGCTCCTGTGAGGCCTCCCGGTAGCGGCGGGCGAAGATGTCC
>NZ_JAWDJJ010000149.1:0-1477 GCF_032465695.1 Actinomyces sp. MRS3W | reverse complement strand
GGGGGTGCCCCTATGTGGTGTGTCAAGCGGCGGCGGGTAGTTGCTGGGCTGGTGGGTCGTAGAGGGCGCCGTCTCGGATCATGGCGTATAGGGTGAGGATGCGCCTGTGGGCGAGGGCGAGAACAGCCTGGTTGTGGCGTTTGCCCTGAGCGCGTTTGCGTTCGTAGTAGGCGCGGCTGGCTGGGTCGGAGCGCAGGGAGGCGAATGCGGACAGGAACATGGCTCTTTTGAGGCGCTTGTTACCGCCATGGCTGACGTACTCGCCGCGTATGGAGGACCCGGACCGCCGGGTGACCGGGGTCAGGCCGGCGTAGGAGGCCAGGTGAGCCCCGGTGTCGAAGGTGCGGCCGAGGGTCTCGGCCAGGAAGGTGGCGGCGGTCCTGACTCCCACCCCGGGCATGGAGGTCAGGACCGGGTAAAGAGGGTGGGCCTCCACCAGGTGCTCGACTTGGGCGGCGACATCCGCTCTCTGCGTGTGCAGGGCGATGAGTTGGCGTGCCAGGTGCGGTAGGACGACACCCGCGGCGTCGGTGCCGGCGACGGTGACGGTCTGTTGTTCTAGGGCGTCGGTGATGGCCTTTGCCCAGGCGGCGTGGCGGCGGGCGCCTTTGGCTTTGAGTTTGGCGTCAATCCGCGCCCGCCCGGCCTTGCGCAGCTGTGATGGGGTGGGCCAGGTGGCGATCACCTCCAGCACGCTGTCGTGCTCCAGCCACGGCCCTAGGGCGGCCTCCAGGGCGGGGTGGATCTGGGTGTACAGGCCGCGGATCCGGTTGGAGGTCTGATTAACCTGCCGGGCCAGGTCCAGGTCGAAACCAGTCAACATCGACAAGGATGCCGCGTCCTCGTCACTGGTGTTGATGGCTCGCAGGGTGTGGGGCATGGTGCGGGCCGCCTCGGCGATCACCGCCGCGTCCTTGGCGTCGGTTTTGGCGTTGCCCGGGGTCAGGTCAGCGATCCTGCGCATGGACAGGCCCGGCAGGTAGCCCACCATGATGCCCATGGCCTGAGCCACCGCCACCGCCAGGGCCCCGATAGTCGCGGGTTGGTCGACGACCACCAGCAGCTGGCCGTGGTCGCTGAGCTGTTGGTAGATCTCGCGCAGCTTGTCCTCGCTGTTGGGCAGGGCCTTGTCGAAGAGCTTCTTCCCAGCGGTGTTCAGGGCTGTGGCCCAGTGCTCGCTCTTGCCGACGTCGATCCCGATGAAGACGTCGATGTCATCGACCTGCATGACGGGTGCTCCCTCGTTTCGTGTGTACGGGGGCCAGCCCTTGGCGGCATGGCCCCGCACCCACGTTACGAAAGGACTCCAAGGCCAACAGCCTCGGTCCGTTCCCCTTATCAGCGGTCACCAGCACGCCTCACGGCAGCCGGTGACAACACCCCCCGGATCATTGGATAGACAGGGGCAAGACATCATGCCGGCCGCCGCTGGCCCAGCCGCGAGGCTACTCCCGCGACCACAAACAAGGTAACGGGC